>JAVRPG010000844.1:0-18355 GCA_032162325.1 Mycobacterium sp.
CCAATCCCGACGCGGCGACATCCTGGGATGAGCGCAGACGACTCTTCGACCTGCCGCGGTCAAGCTGGGAGGACTACGACCGGTCGCTGATCAGCGAGGGCGGCGGGGTGTACAGCCGCGAACAGAAATCCATCCCGATCAGCCCGCAGGCCCGCGCCGCGCTTGGCATCGCGGAAGACGTCGAGGAGATGACGCCTCCGAACCTGATCAAGGCGATCCTGAAGGCTCCGGCCGACCTGCTGTTCAACGGCGGCATCGGAACCTACATCAAGGCGGAGACGGAGTCGGACGCCGATGTTGGTGACCGCGCCAACGATCCGGTGCGCGTCAACGGAAATCAGGTGCGGGCCAAGGTGATCGGTGAAGGCGGGAACCTGGGCGTGACCTCGTTGGGTCGCATCGAGTTCAACTTGGCCGGCGGCCGGTGCAACACCGACGCACTGGACAACTCGGCCGGTGTGGACTGCTCCGACCATGAGGTCAACATCAAGATCCTCATCGACTCGCTGGTCACCACGGGCAAGGTCAGGGCCGAGGACCGGACCGCGCTGCTGGTGTCGATGACCGACGAGGTCGGTCGGCTGGTGCTGGTCGACAACGAGGATCAAAACGATCTGATGGGTACCAGCCGCGCCAACGCGGCCAGCCTGCTGCCCGTGCATGCCCGCATGATCAAGGATCTCGTCAACGAGCACGGACTCAACCGTGAGCTCGAGGCGCTGCCCTCGGAGAAGGAGATCCGGCGCCGAACCGAAGCCGGAATCGGTCTGACATCACCCGAACTCGCAACGTTGATGGCTCACGTCAAGCTGGCGCTGAAGCACGAGGTGCTCGCCACCGAGTTGCCCGACCAGGAGGTGTTCGCCTCCCGGCTGCCGTGGTACTTCCCGTCCAACCTGCGTGACAACTTCGCCAACGACATCCGCCAACATCAGCTGCGCCGGGAGATCGTCACCACCATGCTGGTCAACGACCTCGTCGACACCAGCGGCATCACCTACGCATATCGGATCTCCGAAGATGTCGGCGTCGGACCTGCCGACGCGGTGCGCAGCTACGTCGCGACCAACGCGATCTTCCGGGTGGGCGAGATGTGGAGGCAGATCCGAGCGACCGGCGAGAACGGAGCATCTGTCGCCGTCACTGATCGAATGACCCTGGACCTGCGCCGGCTCATTGACCGCGCGGGACGTTGGCTGCTCAACTACCGTCCTCAGCCGCTGGCAGTGGGCGCCGAAATCAACCGGTTCGCGGAGAAAGTCCGCGTGCTGACACCGCGGATGTCGGAGTGGCTGCGCGGCGACGACAAAGCCATCGTCGAGAAGGAAGCACGTGATTTCAGTTCGCAGGGCGTCTCGGACGACCTTGCCTACATGGTCGCGACCGGGCTGTACCAGTACAGCCTGCTCGACGTGATCGACATCGCCGATATCGTCGACCGCGACCCGGCCGAGGTGGCCGACACCTACTTCGCGCTGATGGACCGCCTCGGTACCGACGGCCTGCTGACCGCGGTGTCCCGACTGGTTCGCGACGATCGCTGGCATTCGTTGGCCCGCTTGGCGATTCGAGACGACATCTATGGTTCGCTTCGGGCGCTGTGCTTCGATGTGCTGGCCGTGGGGGAGCCGGACGAGAACGGCGAGGAGAAGATCGCCGAGTGGGAGACGACCAACAGCTCCCGCGTGACCCGGGCCCAGCGGACGCTGACCGAGATATATGAAAGTGGCGAACTCGACTTGGCGACGTTGTCGGTGGCGGCGCGCCAGCTGCGCAGCATGACCCGAACGAGTGGGACAGGACGAACTGCGTGACGGCCGACGAGCGTCTTGCGCGAGGACCGTCCAACTCAGGGTTTGTGGCGCCGGTGCATGTGCGCTGGTCGGATATCGACATGTATCAGCACATCAACCACGCCACGATGGTCACCATCCTCGAAGAGGCCCGAATCCCTTTTCTGCGTGAGCCTTTCGGCGCGGACATCACGACCATCGGTCTTCTGATCGCTGAGGTCAACATCGCCTACAAGGGCCAGTTGCGGCTGGTGGACTCCCCGCTGCAGGTGACGATGTGGGCCAAGCGGGTGCGCGCGGTCGACTTCACGATCGGCTACGAGGTGCGCCAGGCACACGCAACGCCGGCCACCAAGCCGTCGGTAATCGCTGAGACGCAGCTGGCCGCTGTCCACATTGAGGAGCAACGGCTGCAACGGCTTTCGCCAGCACAGCGCGATTATTTGCAGCACTGGATGCGATGACCCAACCCGAACGCGGTATCTGGCTCGACGACGCCACACACCGCGAGGACTTGGCGACATTCACCGAACGGGCGTTGCGGCTCGACGACGCCGCCGTCGTGCGGCTGCGTGAGCGCGGCGGCGGTCTTGTGGTCGCCTGGGTGGCAACCGGTTTCGACGTGCTGGCGAGCCGGGTGGTCGGCGGACGCATCCGGCCCGCGGACCTGTGCGCCGGCGCGGACGCGCTCACAGCCGGGCTGACGGCGATGGACCGCAGCGGCTACGTCGCGACGGGATTTCCGATGGACTCGGCGTGGCGCGGGGGCCTGCCACCCGAAACCGGCTTCGTCCACCTCGACGACGTGCCGGCCCGCGCCGTGCTCGAGCTTGCCCAGCGAGGCGTCACCCTGGCGAAGGAACACTCGAGTGCGCACGGACCGCCGGCGTCCTTGCTGGATCAGGAGGTCGTTGCGGTCAGCTCGGGGGACACCACCATCGGTATCCCAATGCGATGCGTATTCGCCTTGACCGCAATGGGTTTCCTGCCGCAGTCGGAGGCGGCGGGTCTGGACCCGGAGACCGTCGCCGCCGACGAGATCGTGCGGGTGCGCGCGTTGCCGGCCTGGCTGCGCATCGATGCACGCTTCGGCTCGGTGTACCGCCGTCGCGGCGACCCCGCGCTGGTGCTTCGCTAGGCTAGACCAACCAAGCGGCAGCGTTCGGCGGCAGCTTGCCGTCCGCCAACGGGCCACTCGCCAACAACACTTCACCATCGGGCAATGGCATTGCGCGGTGGCCTGCGTTCAGTGCGCACACCAATCCGCTACTGAGCCGGAACACCAGAGCATCTGCAGGCGAGTCGAGCCATTCGACTGCCAAACCACCGAATTCTGGATGACTGCGGCGCAATTCGATTGCGCGGCGGAAGAACGACAGCGCGGAATCAGGGGAGACGAGCTGCTTCTCCACCGTCAACGCCGACCATTCCGCCGGAAGCGGCAACCAGGTGTCGGGGTTGTCCGAGAACCCGAACGGCGGCGCGTCGCCCTCCCACGGCATCGGGACCCGGCTGGCGTCGCGGCCGCGCCTGGTATGCCCGGAGCGTTCCCACACCGGGTCGCGCAGCGCCTCGTCGGGCAGGTCGACGTTGGGCAGCCCCAGCTCCTCGCCGTTGTAGAGGAACACCGCGCCAGGCAGCGCGAGCATCACCAGCGCCATCGCAAGCGCGCGAGCCAAGCCGATTTGCCCGCCGCCGTAGCGGGTGGTCTCGCGGTCGACGTCGTGATTGGCCAGCGTCCACGTCGGTGTCGCACCCGCGATCGCCGCCGCGGCCATGGAGTTCTCGATGGCCCCTCGGATGTCGGCCGCCTCGAAATCCGCCCGCAGCAGCCGGAAGTTGAAGCCGAGGTGAAGCTCGTCGGGCCGCACATACCGGGCGAACTGCTCGTTGTCGTACACCCACACCTCGCCGATCGCGACGGCATCGGGGTAGTCGTTGAACACCGCGCGGATCTGGCGGTGAATCTCGTGTACGCCGTCGTTGTTGAACCGCGGGTCGTCGTCTATGTCGGCCAGGAGCACCTCGGCCCTGATCACTTCCATGTCTGGCAGTCCGGGTGGCTTGGCCATGCCGTGCGCGACGTCGATGCGGAACCCGTCGATGCCTCGCTCCAGCCAGAAGCGCAGCGTCTTCTCGAGGTCGTCGAAGACCTCGGGGTTGTCCCAGTTCAAGTCGGGCTGCTCGGCGTCGAACAGGTGCAGGTACCACTGGCCCGGATTGCCGTCCGCCTCGACGACCCTGGTCCACGCGGGGCCGCCGAAGATCGACACCCAGTTGTTCGGGGGATGGATGCCGCCGGGGCCCGTACCGTCGCGGAAGATGTAGCGCTCGCGCTGGTCGCTGCCGGGGCTCGCGGCCAGTGCGGCCTGAAACCAGGGGTGCGCAGAGCTGGTGTGGTTGGGCACCAGGTCCATCGTCACCTTCATGCCCAACCGGTGGGCCGAGTCCGTCAGCCGGTCCAGCGCCTCGATCCCGCCGAAAAGCGGGTCGACATCGCGGGGATCCGCCACGTCATAGCCGTTGTCCGCCATGGGCGAAACCATCACCGGATTGAGCCAGATCGCGTCGACGCCCAGCGCCTTGAGGTAATCCAGCTTGGCGGTAACGCCGATGAGATCACCGACTCCGTCGCCGTTGCTGTCACGGAAGGACCGCGGATACACCTGATAGAACAGCGCGTGCGACCACCACGGCCCAGCGTTCGGGTCAGTCACGCCAGCAACCTACACCGGCCGTCGGTTACTTGGCTTGGTGGGGAATGCCGGTGAGGAGAAGCTCCGCGGTGCGCCTAGGCATTTCGGCCATCATCGGGAACGCCGCGTTCCGTTTGGGAACCCGCACGTGTCTGCGGCCCTTCTGCACCGCCTCCACAATCTTGCTCGCGACCGTCTCGCGTGGGACGTCGACCGTCAAATGAGTGCGGTACATGCGCCGGAACGACTGCTCTGTTGGGCCGTAGTTTTGGCTCTTGGCGAGCATTTCGGTAGGCACCGGGCCGAGTTCGGCAAGTGTTGTAGCGATCGGCAAGCCGCGAAGATCTGCTCGCAATCCCGCCGTGAAGTGTGAAAGCGCCGCCTTGGACGCGGCGTATGACACCAGGCCCGGGAAGACGACAGAACCCGCGACCGAAGACACGTTGACGATGTGTCCGTCGCCTCGCCGAAGCATGCGGGGTATCGCCTGCCGGCACAGCTCGGCGGGGGCGAGGTAATTCACTTCGGTGACCCGGCGAAGCTCGTCCTCAGGCGCCTCGCACAGGCCTGCCGTGCTCTCGACACCGGCGTTGTTCACCAGCACGTCGATCGGCCCGGCCTCGGCCTCGACCCGGTCGATCAGACCGGCAACCTGGCTTGGATCGTAAAGGTCGGCGTAATGGGCGCTACCTCCCAGATCCGCGGCCAGGCTCTCAATCGCATCTTTGTTACGCGCGACCAGCGCCACTGTGGCGCCCGCGCCGGCGAAGGCGTGCGCGAGCGCTTCGCCAATCCCACGCGAAGCTCCGGTGATCAACACTCGTTTCCCAGCAAGTTGCATCGTCGAAGCGTACGCAGACGGAGCGTCGGCTGGGCCGTGTCGGCCTCAGAACGGCGAGTTCACCATTGAGTGGGCAGCCATTTCCAAATACGCCAACAATTCCTTGCGATGCTCGTCGTCGAGCGTCTGCGAGTCTATCTCCGCCACCGCGGTGTGCATGCACCGAAGCCACGCGTCGCGCTCGATGTAGCCGATCCGGAACGGGGCGTGGCGCATCCGCAGCCGGGGATGGCCGCGCTGATCCGAGTAGGTCCGCGGACCGCCCCAGTACTGCTCGAGAAACATCCGCAGCCGTTCCTCCGCGCCGTCGAAATCGTCTTCGGGGTAGATCGGACGCAGGATCTCGTCCTCGCGGACCAGCTGATAGAACCGCGACACGATGGCGTGGAAGGTGTCGTGGCCTCCCACCGCGTCATAGAAGGACTGCTCCGACTGTGTCACGGCACCATTGTGTCTTGTCTGTCGAACGTGCCGGTCAGCCGGTCGCGTCACCGTATGTTCACGGGACTGACCTGCGGACACGAACCAATTTGTTATGCGATTTACCCCAATCCGTGGTGGACTGTCGGTCGGAGGACGTATGGCGCAGCGCAAGAGAAGCCGCGGCCACCGGCACCACGGAGCCGCGGCGGGTTTATCAGGGCCCGCGGTAACGCACGCCCAATCGCGCCTCCTGCACAGCGTCGACATCCATCCGCCGAGTACCAACGACGGCTCCATTTGGGGCCGCCGCCGCGTGCTGCTGCTGAATTCCACCTACGAACCGTTGACCGCTCTGCCGATGAGGCGGGCGGTCATCATGCTGATGTGCGGCAAGGCCACGGTCGTGCACGACGACCCGACCGGACCGGTCATCCACTCCGCGACCCGATCGATCGTGGTGCCGTCAGTGATTCGGCTGCATTCCTATGTGCGGGTGCCGTATCGGGCGCGCATCCCGATGACCAGGGCCGCTCTGATGCATCGCGACCGGTTTCGCTGCGCCTACTGCGGGGCCAAGGCCGACACCGTCGACCATGTCGTGCCGCGCAGCCGAGGCGGCGATCATTCCTGGGAGAACTGCGTGGCGGCCTGCTCGACGTGCAATCACCGTAAGGCCGACCGGTTGCTCGCCGAGCTGGGCTGGACGCTGCGCTCTGTGCCGGTGCCGCCGAAGGGTCAGCACTGGCGGTTGCTGTCGTCCGTCAAGGAACTCGACCCGGCCTGGGTGAGATACCTGGGTGAGGGCGCGGCCTGAGCGCGGCTTAGGTTACGGTTTGCGTCGTGAGCACCGCACTTACCCATTCCCTCATCGGCGGGGTGCCGCTGCTGCTGGCGCTGGTGTTGGCCGCGCTGATCTGGCGCGGCAAGAACCCGCATCCGGCAACCTACAAACTGTCCGAACCCTGGACGCACGCTCCGATCCTGTGGGCGTCCGAGGAACCCGCCGACCATGGCCACGGATCGCACCCATTTACGGTAGGAGGCGGCGCCAGTGGCAAGTGGTGAGGTCGCGACCATCGCGTCGACCGAAGTAGCGGAGCTGCCGCGGGGATTCGTCGTAACGACCAGCGGACGGATCTCGGGGGTCACCGAGCCCGGCAAGGTGTCGGTCACCTACCCGTTCCCTGTCAAGGACCTGGTCGTCCTCGACGACGCACTGAAGTACGGCTCGCGTGCGGCGAAGGCCCGTTTCGCGGTCTACCTCGGCGACCTCGGGGAGGACACCGCCGCCACGGCGCGCGACATCCTGGCGGAGGTACCGACGCCGGATAACGCGGTGCTGCTTGCGGTTTCGCCGAACCAGCGCGCGATCGAGGTGGTATACGGCAGCGAGGTCAAGGGCCGCGGCATCGAAGAGGCCGCCCCGCTCGGAGTCTCCGCCGCCGCCGCGTCCTTCAAGGAGGGCAACCTGATGGACGGCTTGATCAGCGCCGTCCGGGTGCTCAGCGCCGGCGTCTCCGCACCCTGACCCTCAGGCGAGCGACGCACGGATCTCGATAAAGCGCGTCAGGAACCTCCGCTCGTCGAGCCGCTTTCGGCGCAGCCAGCCGGTGACCTCGTCATTGCACTTGCTCGTGTTGCAGGAAGCGCAGGCGGGCACCACGTTGTCCACCGTGTACCGCCCGCCCCGTGAGATCGCCAGGACACAGTCGCGCTGCAACGGGCCGTCGGTCGCGCCGCAGTAGGCGCAGCCTTTCCACGCCTCCTTGAGCGCTGCCCAATGCTCGGCCGTGAGGTCGTTGTCGACGCGATCGAGCCGGCGCTTCCGCTTACGGGCAGCCCTTGCCCTGCGACTTCGGCTGACCGCCACCTCTGAAGCGTATGCGGGTGAGCGTGCGCAAAATGCCCGCCAACGACGGTGTGTCGGCGTACAAACACGCACACTCGCGGTGAAGCAGTCTCAGCTGACGTCGAAGGCGCGCGCCCGCAGCGCCCGCTCGACGCCGGCGCGGCCTTCGACCACCAGGCGACGCAGCGCAGGCGGCACATCCGGGTCGGCCAGGAACTCGTCGGCTGAGTCCAAGCCGGCCTGCCTGATGTCCCACGACGGATACAGCCCGATCACCACCGTCTGCGCGACCTCGCTCGACCGCCGATCCCACACCCCGGAGATCGCGCCGAAGTACTTGGCGCTGAACGGCTGCAGCAGCTCATGCTGACCGGGCCGGACGAAGCCTGCGATGATCGACCGGGCGGTGATGTTGGGCAGCGTGTCGTCCTCGACCACCTGCTGCCACGCCGCCTCCTTGACCGCGGCCTGCGGCCGTGCCGCCGACGCCTGAGCGGCGTTCCGCTTGCCCGCCGCGGTGGGGTCCCGCTGCGCCTCGGCGTCGATGAACGGCGTCTGGAGCCCGTCGGAATCGACCTCGCCCGCCGCGGCCAGCGCGGTGACGATCCGCCAGCGCAGGTCTGTGTCGATCACCAGACCCGGCATGTTCACCGCTGCGGGTTCGTTGTCCAGCAGCGTCGACAGCACGGCGACATGGTTCGGTGACAACACCGATGTGCACAGCGCATTGACGAACGCCAGCTGATGGTCCGAACCCGGATCCGACTCGCGCGCCAGGTCCAGCAGCGCATCTCCGAAGGCCGGCCAGCCGTTCGCGGCCGCCCAGCCGGGTTCGGCATAGGAGCCCAGCGCGGTCTGCGCCTGCAACACCAGGCGCTGTGCCACGCCCACCTCAGACTCGGCGTGCAGACCACTCATCACGAGCGCGACGAAGTCGCGCGCCTTCAGTTCGGCCTCGCGGGTCATCTCCCAGGCAGCCGACCACGCGAGCGTGCGGGGCAGCGGCTCGGCGATGTCGGCGATGCGGGTGAGCGCCGTCCGCAGCGACTCGGGGTCAAGGCGCAACGAGCAATACGTCAGGTCATCGTCGTTGACCAGGATGAGCTTGCCCCGTGAAACACCCTGCAGCGCAGGAACATCCGCGGCCTCACCTTCGACGTCGAGCTCTTCCCGGTGGGTGCGGACCAGCTTGCCGCTGCCGTCGTCGTCATAGATTCCGACCGCCAGGCGATGCACCCTGGTCTCGCCGGCGCCCGGCTGCGCGCCGCTCTGGGCGATCGCGAAGCGGGTGAACCGGCCGTCGGCGCCGAGATCGAAGTCGGCGCGCAGCGTGTTGAGCCCGGTCGTCTTGAGCCACTGCTGCCCCCAGCCGGAAAGGTCGCGGCCGGAGGCCTTCTCCAGCGCGCCGAGCAGGTCGCCGAAGGTGGCGTTGCCGAAGGCGTGGTCGCGGAAGTAGTCCCGAAGACCCGACAGGAATTCCTCCAGCCCGACGTAGGCGACGAGCTGCTTGAGCACGCTGGCGCCCTTGGCGTACGTGATGCCGTCGAAGTTCACCTCGACGGCGGCAAGGTCCGGGATGTCGGCGGCCACCGGATGCGTCGACGGCAGCTGGTCCTGCCGGTAGGCCCACGACTTCTCCACGTTCGCGAACGTCGTCCATGCCTCGGTGTACTCGGTGGCCTCGGCCTGGCACAGCACCGAGGCGAACGTCGCAAACGACTCGTTGAGCCACAGGTCGTCCCACCATTGCATCGTGACCAGGTCGCCGAACCACATGTGCGCCATCTCGTGCAGCACGGTCTCCGCGCGCCGCTCATAGGACGCCCTGGTCACCTTGCTGCGGAAGACGTAGTCCTCCAGGAACGTCACCGCGCCTGCGTTCTCCATCGCGCCGGCGTTGAACTCGGGAACGAACAGCTGGTCGTACTTGCCGAATGCGTAGGGGGCGCCAAAGTTGCTGTGGTAGAAGCCGAATCCCTGTTTGGTTTGGGTGAACAGCCGCTCAGCGTCCATGAATTCGGCCAGCGACTTGCGGCAGAACAACCCGAGCGGAATGTCGCCGTGCTCGTCGGAATATGTGTCGTCCCAGCGGGCGTAGGGGCCGGCGATCAAGGCGACGAGGTAGGTGCTCATCCGTGGGGTGGCGGCGAACGTGTGCCGCTTGGCGACGTGCCCGTTGCCCGCGCGTTTGGTGGCCAGGCGGTACAGGTGGCCCTCGACCGTGCGCAACGACACCGACAGCCGCTCCGCAATCTCCTGGTTGCTCAGTCCCGCCGCGGTCATCTCGGCGATCTGCTGTTCGCGGCTGCTGAGCGGATGCGCGCCGTCGCCGTCGGCGCTGACGGTCGCGCCGTTGGAAATCACCTCCCAATGCGACGGCGCGGTGACGGTGACCTCGAAGGTGGCCTTCCGGTCGGGCTGGTCGAAGCACGCGAACATCCGCTTGGCGTCGGCGGTTTCGAATTGCGAGTACAGGTAGACCTCGCCGTCGACCGGGTCGACGAACCGGTGCAGACCCTCTCCGGTGTTGGAGTAGCGGCAGTCGGCGTCGACGACGAGAACGTTGTGGTCGGACAGCCCTTGCAGCGGGATGCCAGTCGATTCGTCGTACCCGGACACGTCGATGTCGCGCCCGTTGAGAGTGGCGCTATGGATCGCATCGGCGGCGATGTCGATGTAGGTGTCGGCACCGGCCAATGCTTCGAACTCGACCGTGGTCGTCGAGCGGAAGGTGTGTTCGCCTGGGTTGCCCTCGCCGTCGGTGATGTCGAGGGTGATGTCGTAGTTGTCGACGGTGACGAGCGCCGCGCGTTCGACGGCCTGCTCGCGGGTCAGATTTGGGAGTGCCACGCGTCCAACCTATCGGCTGACCCAGGACGCGGCCCGGCGGTGCTACCGACCGAACGGCTGCAGGAAGTTCAGGAACGTGCCGTTTCCGATCCCGCTCATCATCTGCGGGCAATACATCGATATGGCGATGCCGGTGAAGAACGCCGCCATGTCGGGGGAGATGCCGTTATCGGTGACGGTGGAGTAGACCGACGCGACGGATTTACCCGGTTCGACCAGCATCGGGCAGATCGACTGTCCGAGTGACTGGGTGCTTGCCGGGTCGTTGTAGCCGATGCCGGCGTTGGTCAGCGCGTTGAGGAAGGAGTTGTCGGTAATTGGATCGGCGTGCGCCGGTGCCGCGAAGGTTACCGCTGTCGCGGCCCCGACCAGAGTCACGGTCAGATAGCGTTTCGATTTATTCACGGTAGCAACACTGGTTTACAGCGGTCACATCGACAACACGGTTAGATAACCGTTTGCACTCTATGCGTGTCCTATGCGGCGACCGGTCGAAGACCGTGGCAGTGGGAACACCTGCGCCCCGGGCATAGTTGTGTTGAACGGATCGCCAACCTTCCACCGAGAGGACCACGCAGGAATGTCCGAAAAGTCTGTTGCGGATTTCTGGTTCGACCCGCTGTGCCCGTGGTGCTGGATCACTTCGCGGTGGATCCTCGAGGTCGAGAAGGTGCGTGATATCGAGGTCAACTTCCACGTGATGAGCCTGGCGGTGCTCAACGAGAACAGGGACGACCTGCCCGAGCAGTACCGCGAAGGCCTCAAGCAGGCGTGGAAGCCGGTGCGGGTGGCCATCGCCGCCGAACAGGCCAAGGGCTCCGAGATTCTGGCGCCGCTGTACACCGCGATGGGCACCAGGATCCACAACCAGAGCTATCGAGACTTCGACCCCGATTTCACGACTGTCATCAAGGAGTCGCTCGAGGAGGTCGGGCTGCCGGCCGAGCTGGCGGAGGCGGCCGACACCGACAAGTACGACGAGGCGTTGCGCAAGAGCCACCACGAGGGCATGGACCCGGTCGGTGACGACGTCGGCACGCCGACCATCCACGTCAACGGCGTCGCATTCTTCGGCCCGGTGCTCTCGAAGATCCCGCGCGGCGAAGAAGCCGGCAAACTGTGGGACGCCTCGGTGACGTTCGCGTCCTATCCACACTTCTGGGAGCTCAAGCGCAGCCGCACCGAGCCGCCGACGTTCGACTGAGTTCGGCGACCGTGCATTGGGCGGTCATGACGCTCTGCCACAATGGCCGCCATGCGCGTCTACCTGGGCTCTGACCACGCGGGCTTCGAACTCAAGCAGGCCATTACCGAGCATCTCCGCACGAACGGGCACGAGCCGATCGACTGTGGCGCATACGTCTACGACGCCGAGGACGACTACCCGGCGTTCTGCATCGCCGCCGCGGAGAAAACCCTCACCGATCCGGGGAGTCTTGGCATCGTGATCGGCGGCTCGGGCAACGGTGAGCAGATCGCCGCGAACAAGGTTCCAGGCATCCGCTGCGCACTCGCGTGGAGCGTCGAAACCGCCACGCTCGCACGCCAACACAACAACGCTCAAGTGATGGGCATCGGCGGCCGTATGCACACCGTCGAACAAGCGCTGGAGATCATCGACGCGTTCCTGAGTGCCCAATGGTCGAAAGCCGAACGGCACCAACGCCGTATCGACATTCTTGCCGAATACGAACGCACCCACGTGGCGCCGCCCGTGCCCGGCGCGACCGGCTGATCGGATGCCCGAAGGGCACACCCTGCACCGGCTGGCCCGGCTGCATCAGCGCCGGTTCGGCCGTGCACCGGTGATGGTGTCCAGCCCGCAAGGCAGGTTCGTCGACGGCGCCGCGGCGGTCAACGGACGCGTCCTCAAGAAGGCCAGCGCCTGGGGTAAGCATCTGTTTCACCACTACGAAGGCGGCCGTGTGGTGCACGTGCACCTGGGCCTGTACGGCACCTTCACCGAGGTGCCGATACCGATGCCGCTGCCGGTGGGACAGGTGCGGATGCGGATGATCGGCACCGAATACGGCACGGACCTGCGCGGCCCGACGGTGTGCGAGGTGATCGAGGAGCCCGAGATCGCCGACGTGGTGGCCAGACTCGGCCCGGACCCGTTGCGGCGCGATGCCGACGGTGCGCCGGCCTGGGCGCGGATCAGCAAGTCCCGCAGACCTATTGGTGCGCTGCTGATGGATCAGACGGTGATCGCCGGGGTCGGCAATGTGTATCGCAACGAGCTGCTGTATCGGCATCGCATCAACCCGTACCGCCCGGGCACACACATCGACGAAGCCGAGTTCGACGCGATGTGGACCGATCTGGTCGAGCTGATGAAGGTCGGTTTCCGCCGCGGGAAGATCGTCGTCGTCAGGCCCGAGGACGACCATGGGCTGCCGTCGTATGCGCCCGGTCGGCCACGCACCTATGTGTACCGCCGGGCGGGCGAGCCGTGCCGGGTGTGCGGCACCACGATCCGCACCGCGGAATTGGAGGGTCGCAACGTGTTCTGGTGCCCGACCTGTCAGACGTAACGCTTTTTGCCTTTGCTTAACTACGCCTCAAAAGGATTTGAAGCGGCGTGTTCCAACTGCAGTCGCCAGCCGTCTCACGGGCAGGCGGCGATGGTCCGTGAATGCACGCTGACATGCCGATATGAGTGATCCCGACGATTCAGCACCACAGGGATGTGGTATCTCGACCCTTCCGGAGTTACCTGAACGTGTCGTCGCGCCTGGAAAGCCGCTTCTAGGGCTGGCCGAGCGTCGACTTATTGCTCAAGTTCAGGCGAAAACTCGCACATAAGTCGACGTTCGTCGTTAGAAGTCGCCGAAGCCTCCGCCGAAGTCGCCGCCCCCAAAGTCGCCGCCGCCATCCCAGCCGCCGCCGTCCCAGCCTCCACCGTCACCGCTGTACCCGTCTGTACCGCTAGCGTCGGCGCCGCCGCCGTCCCAACCGCCGCCGTCGCCACCGTCACCACCGGCGTCCAAGCCGTCTTGGTAGCCGTCACCGTAGCCCTGCTCGAAACCCTGTGCGCCGTAATCAACTCCGTGCATGCCGGAGAACATCGCATCGAACAGCAGGACTGAGCCCAGGCCCCACGCACCGGCCACCAGCGCCGGTTTCCACCACGGCTCCGAATACCAGCCGCCCGGCACGGGGCGGCCCGCCACGCGGCCGCCGGGGTAGTAGTTCGGGGTGCGCTCCGACGGTGTCGGCGACGCCTCGATTTCGCGGCCCTCGAAATCGATCCGACGGTCTTCGGTGACGGTGCCCGCCGACCGCTGCCCGGTCAGCGACTCCAATTCCGGCCCCGGGTCCATGCCCATCGCGGTGCGCGCCGCGCGCACGTAGTACAGCCCCTCCACGGCGCTTTCCTTCGCCAGCGCGGCCTGCCGCGCGGTGGTGGCCTGGTCGATCTGCGACGAGGCGGCGGTGTAGCGCTCGGAGGCGTCGGCCATGGCCTGCTTGGAGGCGTCGTCGGTGCCGTTGACGTTGAGCACCTGCCCGCCGAGCCGTTCGATGAGCCGACGGGCATCGGCCTTCGCGTCGGCCAGCGAGGCCGCGCTGCGCCTGCCCGAGGCCTTTGAGGAGGTGTACACGGCCAACCCGATGGCGGCGATGACAACGATGATGAGGACAAGCAAGACGCCGTTCATGGCGTCCAGCGTACCTACAGGAAAGAACCGATCCGGGGCGGCGAATCAGCCGTGCATTACGCCCAGAGCGGAGTCGCTCAGCTGACGCGCAACAGCTTCATCTCCGCCAGGCGTTGCGGCAGTGCGTCGATGTGCTCTCCCAGGGCATCGCGTAGCGCTGCCTCGCCGGACAGCTGCTCACCATCGCGCTCGATCGGAATCGGGTCCTCGCGGGCAATCTCGAGGAGAGCCTCCACCAGCGCACTGCGATCACGGGTGCCGTCCAGCAGTGGCAGCAGATGGCGGTCAACCGGCGACAGGAAGTGCGTCTCGTGCCACAGGTTGAAGGTCGACGCATCGATTTTCCCGCGCGTCAGCTCCGCCATGCGCCTGGCCGTCTCCTCCAAACGCAGCGGTGTGGGCGTCGCTTCGGGCAACACCGGATCAAGCCTGCAGCGCGCCTGCCCCTGCAGGATCAGAACCCCGATCAGGTTGTCAATGTGGTCTGGGAGGGTGTCGCTCGGAGTCAAACCCGCAGAAACGAGCCGCGCATGCACCGCATCCACCAGCTCATGTCGTGACAGCGTCCACGGCCAGCGGTCGCTGAGCGCATCAAGTGCTGCCTTGATTCCCGGATCGTTGGTGAACAGCGTCGCACCGTCGGGCTCCGAATACTCCTGGCGTGAGTTGTCGATGCGGGTCTGCCCCTCTGCAGGAGGTATGAATGCGGCGATATGCAAACGGCGGAAACGACTGCCGTCGGGGTTATATCGGATCTGAGGTGCGCGGTCGGCGTGAACCAGCAGCGATTCGCGGAACATGCGGTTGACGACGAAATCGATGTACTGCTCAACCAACACCTGGACGCCCCCGCACTTCTCGAGCAGGTGCTCTGCAACCTTGGGGCCGTAGTTGGCGGGGAACATCGCCTCGGGGCGGGCTTCGCCGAGGTACGCCAGACCGTGCGCGCCGGCATGTCCCGCCATCTCGTAGAAATAACACGGCCTGTTGAACGCCGCGAGTTCGTCGTGCAACAGGTAAGGATCGCCGAAACCTTCAGAGTGAGCCCTGAATTCGGCCAGAACTCTGGCGAGCACGCCGTCGGCCGGAACCACCTCCTCCAGGAAGTCGACCATGCCGCGTGCGTCGCGCGCCTTCTCCTCCGGTGTCGCGCTGGCGCCGCTGGCCAGCAGCATCGCATCGCGCGCGACTTCCTTGGACTTCCATCCCGGATAGACGTTGTAGCTCATATAGGCCACCCCGTCGGGGGCCAGCAACGTGCGGAACGCGGACAACAGCGCGTCCTGGACCTCTGCAGGCACCCAGCTGTACACACCGTGGGCGATGACGAAGTCGAACTCTCCCAGGGGCGTTAGGTCCATACTCGCGATATCGCCCGCAAGCAGCTCCACGTTGCCGAGGCCCAAGGCCTGCATAACCAAGCGCCCTTGGTCGATCTGCGTCGGCGACAGATCGATGCCCACGACACGGGCATGGGGATGAGCGGCCGCAAAGGGGATCACGTTGCCCCCAGCGGCACAGCCGATTTCGAGCACGCGAGCGCTCGAAACCTCGGGTGTTTCCAGCCCGAACAGATAGGCCACCGCGGCCAGCTGTCCCGGCGGCGACTGGGGATAGGAGATCGAGTTGTATGGCGTCGCGTCGAAGTCAGCGCGCAACCGGTCAACCGCCTCCTCAACGTCGTAGGTGGCGCGTGCCTGGTCAGCCGGTTGAATCAATTCCCGCTCCTGATAGATGCGGCCCCACGATCGGCCTGCGTCAACATTCGACCACACCCTCGGCATCGACACAGACGACGGCCCACCGCGAGGTCGGATAGCTTGGCGCCCAACTGGTTTCGAAGCGAACATCGCATTGGCGTCGGACGCGCTTGCGAGAAACTGGGGAACGCGGAGGTGGATAACTGTTTACTATTCAGTAAACGAAATGCAAACTTCGCGGTATGGCGGGTATGCGTGAAGTCGGCTCAAACGAATGGGCGGACGGCCGAGGCGGGCAAATCAGTCGCGAATGACGCCCAGAGCGGAGTAGACCGCGTCGGAGAGCTTCACACTGCGCGGGTCGGCGTTACATTTCCTGGCATCGAAGTAATTCATCGCGTAGGCGTAGCCGATGCGGTGCTCGAGGTCGACGAACGCGAACGAACCGCCGGACCCGCCATGGCCGAACGTCCGCAGGTTCGGGCCCGCGACCCCGCGCTGATTGAGCATGTAGCCCAGTCCCCAGCCGTGATCGGCGACCCGCGGGCCCAACACGACATCGGTGTCGAATCCGCCCTGGGACACTCGGACCAGCTCCATGTGCTCACGCGACAGCAGCTTCTCCTGGGCCAGCGCGTTGTAGAACGTCGCCATGCCGAGCGCCGACACATGTCCGTTGGTGGCGGGGAATTCGAGCGAGCGCCACAACTCGAGCGCGTTCGACCCCAGCTCGTCGTCCGGGACGAACCCCATCGCCACCGCCAGCCCCGCCATCGGGTGCTCGGTCAGCGACTCCGGATGCCCTGGCGCCTCCCCGGCGGCCAGCACGTCGCGGATGTGCGGCTTGTTCACCATCTCGGCGCAGCGGCCGTGCTCGGCCGTCGGCAGGCCGATGTGCACGTCGATGCCGAGCGGCTCGGCGATCTCGGTGCGCAGGTACTGGCCGATGGTGCGTCCGGTCACCCGCCGGACCACCTCTCCGAGGATGAAGCCGAACGTCACCATGTGATAGCCCTGCGCGGTGCCGGGCTCCCACCACGGCTCGGCGGCGGCGATGTGCCCGCAAACCGCGTCCCAGTCGGCGGCGTCGGCCCAATGCAACCGGGTGCGCGGTCCGATCACGCCCGAGCGGTGGCCCAACACCATCGCGACGGTGATGTCCCGCTTACCGGCCTGGCCGAACTCCGGCCAGTACCTGGCGACCGGGGCGTGCAGGTCAAGCTCACCGCGGTCGGCCAGCAGATGCACGCATGTGCTCGTCAGCCCCTTGGAGCCGGAGTAGATGCTGGCCAGAGTGTCTTCCCGCCAGGGTCGCAGGCCGGCGGCGTCGGCGAAGCCGCCGCACAGATTGACGACGAGGTCGCCTTCCACCCAGACCGCCACTGCGGCGCCGATGTCGTCGCGGGCGGTGAAGTTGGACTCGAATGCGTCACGGACGCGCTCGAAGCCGGGAGCGCACGAACCATCGATGGGGACTCCGCACGCGTCGTGCAAGGATCCTCCTGCCGTGACGGCCCCGTTCAGAGCGGGCGACGGGAAACCCGCGCAGCTAGTTTCGAAGACTGTTTCGACGGTACCCGGGCATTAGCTGAAAACCCTGGTAGGTGGGTTGCGGCTTGGTATCAAAAGTGCTGTCTCGCAGTAACAAATGCCGAGCGTGGGTCTACAGCGCCAGCGTCGTGCGGAGGTGCCGGGCCATGTCGCCTTCGTCGTCCTTTTCGGGATGTCGGAAGTACTCGGTGTGTGCCGAACCGCGCTTGAACCGTTCAGGCTTGTTGCCTTGCACCGCGATGTCGCGTATGCCGGGGCACGTCTGGTTTCCGGGTGGGTCACCAGCCATTCGCCGCGTGTTGGCCGGTCGCGTACTGGCCCAATCAGGACCAGCGGTGGAGCGGGCGACGGGAATCGAACCCGCGTAGCTAGTTTGGAAGACTAGGGCTCTACCATTGAGCTACGCCCGCATGTGCAGCACCAGCAGACTGTACCGGCGTCGCCTGAATCAAATCCAATTAAGGGCATAGCGTGGTCAGGCCGTAGTATCGCCGGTGGTCAAGGTGCAGCGCTGAGCTGCCGACCGGGGTGTAGCGCAGCTTGGTAGCGCATCCGCTTTGGGAGCGGAAGGCCGCAGGTTCAAATCCTGTCACCCCGACTCCGGACGCATATCACTAGAGACACAAGGAGCACGAGCGTGAAGAGCACCGTCGAGAAGTTGAGCCCGACGCGGGTTCGGATCAACGTGGAGGTGCCCTTCACCGAATGGGAGGGCGAATTCGACCGTGCCCTCAAGGAGATGGCCAAGCAGGTGCGGATGCCCGGCTTCCGGCCCGGGAAGGTGCCCGTCAAGCTTCTCGAGGCGCGCATCGACAAGGAAGCCATGCTCGACCAGGTCGTCGGCGAAGCGGTGCCGAGCAAGTACTCCGAGGCAGTGACGACTGCCGACGTGCGTCCGCTCGGGCAGCCCGAGATCGAGATCACCAAGAAGGTTTACGGCGAGGACCTCGAATTCACCGCAGAGGTCGACGTCCGGCCCGAGATCGAGCTCCC
>JAVRPG010000845.1:0-10096 GCA_032162325.1 Mycobacterium sp.
CGATCCGCTTCACCGATGCCACCCCACAACGGCAGCTGCAGCGCCTCGGCCGAAACCACCTCCACCGGCCGTAGCCTTATCAGCGTCACCGGAGCAGTCGGCCGGTCGTTCGGATTGCGCTTGTTCAGCCAGCCGTCCAGCTGCCAGCGCACCCGGTCGGCGGTGGCGTCCTCGGTCAGTGGTTCGGCGCAACGCCAAACCCGTTCCAGCTCTTGGCCGTTAGCGGTGACGGCATGGATGGCCAGCCGGGTGCATCCGACCCCCGAGGCCTCGAGGCTGCGGTGCAGGTCGCCGGCCAGCGACCGACCGGCGAACGCGGCGGCATCCACACGATCGATTGGCGGATCGCAGTTCATCACCGTGTCGAGCTCCGGCGGTGGTTCACGCCCCGACGGGCCCCGGGTGGGCTCGCCACGGGCGAACCGGTGCGCGGCAACGGCGTCGGCGCCGAACCGGGAGGCCACATCGCTGCGCGACAATGCGGCGAACTGTCCAATGTTGCGGATCCCCATGCGCCACAACAGGTCCGCCAGATCCTCGCGGCCAGGCGCGGCCAGGCTCGGCTCGGTGGCCATTTGCCGGATCGACAGCGCGGACAGGAACGATGCGTCCTTGCCGGGCTCGACGACCCGTCCCGCCCGTGCGGCGAAGACCGCGGTGGGCAACTGGTCAGCGATGCCGGCCTGGCATTCGGCACCGGCCGCGGCCACCGCGTCGACCAGCCGCTCAGCGGCGGCCTGCTCTGACCCGAAGTAACGGGCCGCGCCGCGCACCGGCAGCACCAGCAGACCGGGGCGCAGCACCTCGGCCCGCGGCACCAAATCGTCGACGGCGGCCGTCACGTCTTCAAAATGGCGGGCATCGCGCGCGGGATCGGCGGTGACGACATGCAGTTCCGGACACCGGGCCTGAGATTCCCTGCGGCGCAGGCCGCGCCGCACCCCTGCCGCACGGGCCGACGCGGAACAGGCGATGACCCGGTTGGCCAGCGTGACCGCGACCGGGGTCGTCGGTGGAAGGCTGGCCGCTGCAGCGGCCGCGACGGCGGGCCAGTCCATGCACCAGACCGCCAGCACTCGCGAGGTGGACCCGGAAGACACTCATCCGCCTACCGCACGGACGGTGCCGAAGGACCGCCCCCTGGCACTCATGGCCAGCCGCACCCGGCTGATTCGCCCGCATCCGGGAGTCGGCGCGCCGTCCCCCGCAAGCGGGTGGTGCCCCCAGCCCGCACCGGTGATCTCATAGCCGCAGACCCTGGCCTCCAGCCGGGTGGACGCCCCTTGCCAGTCGCCACCGGTGACCAGCAGGGTGCAGCCCTTCTGCCGCGCCCTGGCCACCACCGCCCGCGCCCGCCCTGCAGGCACCGACCGCCCACCCAGGCCGAGCACCACCAGGTCCATGCCATCCATCAGCACGGCGGCCACCTCGACCGGATCGGCACCGGGTTCGGGGATGACCGCGATCCTGCTCAGATCCGCTCCCATTTCGACGGCCGCCAGCAGGCCGACGTCGGGCTGGCCGACGATCGCGGCGTGCCCACCCTCCGCCGTCACCGCTGCCACCATGCTCAGTGGCAGTGACCGGGCGCCCGACAACACCGCCACCGTCCCACGCGGCAACGACGTCGGCAGCAGTTCGGCCAGCGATTCGGGCAGCGGCAGCAAAGATTCCGAGTCAGGCAGCGGGTCGGCCGACGGCGCTGGACCCCGACGCCCGCCGCCGACCTTGCCGGATACCGCCGCGATCTTGCGACGCAGGTGTTCTACCTGCTCAGCGCGGTCAAACCGGCGCTGTTCCAGGCTCATCGCTGCCGTCACAGCAGCACCTCCCGCATCATCAGAATCACCCTATTTTCGAATGTATGTTCGATATACCGAGTAAACACCCACCCACCGACACCGTCAAGCGGGCACAGACCGCGGAGAACCTTGTCGAGTCTGGGCTGATCCGCATCGAGGACGACGGGTTGGAGGCCGACCCCCGGTAGAGCCGGATGCCCGCATTCGTTTCATGCCAGCACCCTTGACCAGAGGTATCGGTTACTCCGGCGACCGGCATCGTGAACGGTTCCAACGACGCTGCGCCGTGATGGGCGGTGTGATCGCTGGGCCGTTCGTCGAAATAGCAAAAGCGCGAAGCGAACCGAAGGGCCTCCGCAGTTGCTGCGCGCATCCCGAGATCGCGACGCTTCGTTAGATGGCTTTGGCCTCCACGAGGCTAAAGGGTGAAGCAGTTGGCACCACACGCGCCACCTGAAACCCGGCGCGGTGAAGCAGAGCGCGATACTCCGCGGCCGTGCGTTCGCGGCCAGCGTTCATCAGCAGCATTTCCAGATTTGTCCAGTTCCCGACGTGGTCACGATTATGGTCGGGGATCACCGTTTCGATCAGCAGTAATGTTGTGCCAACCTCGGCCGCCGCACGCACATTTCGTAAGATCTCGATCGCCTGGTCATCGGGCCAGTCGTGAATGATCATCTTCAGCACGTAGAGATCACCCCCGGTGGGGACGGCTTCGAAGAATGATCCCTCATCCACACGCACCCGATCCGCGATTCCGTGCTGGCGCAACAGCGCTGGGGCTTCGGCAACGGCTTGGGGCAAATCATAAAGGACCCCGTGTGCGGTCGGCGTGGCCGAAAGAATGGCGGCTAACAGCCGGCCTACCCCACCGCCGACATCCACCACGGTGGGGTAGGCGTCGAACGGGTAGGCGGCCAGCAGGAACGGAACGGTCATCTCGGTGGTTTCCGCCATGGCCCGGTTGAAGACTTTGGTGAGTTCGGGCTCACTACTCAGGTATTCGAAGGCGTCTGCGCCGTGCAGAGCCGGGATCACTGCTTTGCCGGTTCGTATTGCGTCGGCCAGATGGCTCCAGTGCTCACGGTGCTCTCGTGATCCGTACAAGCTGGCCAGGCCCGCAACCGATTTCGGCGCGTTGCGCCGTATTGTGTCGGCAAGGGAGTTCAGCTGGTAGCGACCGTCACGGCGCTGCCGGAAAATGCCGCGGCCGATCAATACGCGCAGCAAGCGGCGCAGCGCATCGGCGTCTGCGTTGACCCGAGCCGCCAACTCTTCGGCTCCCAGCGGTCCGTCTGCGAGCGCATCGGCAATACCGAGGTCCACAGCTGCCGTGATCGCCTGTGCCGCCCAGGCATTCATGAGCATGTCCATCATCGCGGCATACGGTGGAACGGTCCGCTGATGAACCCGTAAAAGGTGATGGCGTGCACGCTCAACGAGTCGGGCCAACTTCACCGGTGGAACTGGCGCAGACCTCATCATCGCTGCCGCCTCTCCAAGCGAGACTCCGTGCGCAGAACCGAGCTAAGTCGCGCGGTGTTACGGCGCTTCGGCATCACAGTATTCATCAGTCCGTTGTGTCCTTTCGGTCGATGACAACGTCGTCACTGTCGCTGGTCGAGTGTTCTGGTGTCTGCGAGGACTGCCTTGACGTCCAATTCGTCGGCGAGGATGTCCGCGTTTGCGGTTCTGCTGGCGGGGGGTGCGGGGAGGCACAGGGCCACATCGGTGCCGTTGGGATCGTGCAGCCACAGCGCTATTGCGTCCGGGTTGCGGGTAGCCCGGTAGGGGGCGAAGCCTAACCGCGCCAACCGGTTTAGCGCTCGGTGCACTTCTTGCGTGTCGCCCAAAGTCAGATTGATGGCGGTGACACCGCTGGCTTCGGGATGGTAGTCGAGCGCGATTTGTGAACGCTCGATCACCACCCGCAGCGACAGGCCGGTGATGGCAGTCATCCGGGAGTTGAGCGATTGCGGTCCGCCGCCGAGCAGTGCGGCCCACCACGCCGCCATTTCTTGCGGCCGGTGGGTAAGCAGCCGCAATTCGACGACAGGTGCCGCAACATCAGTCACACGCTCGCACCTTTGCAGGAGCCGGGCGAAGGCGCACCGACGACTAGTAGTGCTTGCCGCAACGACGCGGCGCCGTGCCGGTCGGAGCGGAGCGCGGCAACGACATGGCCGTCCGGGCGCACAACGAGGGCGTCCGGGTCGGCCCCCGCGACTCCGGTGTGAAACACGCTGCGCTCATCATCGCGGACCAATGCAACCGACATCGAAAGTCCCTCGGCCGCAAGAGACCATGCGGTGTGGCTTTCGGCAGACGCCAGCAGCGTCAATTCATTGCGACTGACCAGATCCAGCGTGGACACCCGCCGGCCGTGGTCCTCCACCCAGCTGTGCGGCAGCCGGCCGCCGGCACGTACACAGGGCGTGTAGAACTGTGCGTCATTGCGTGGTGGAGGCAGCCCATCGCCCACCACGGCACCGCGCCTGTATTGCACCCCGAGGTCGCGTCCCCAACTGCGGTAATGCGGGCCCTGTCCGGCGATGGCCGCCGCAGCCCGCCGCCGCATCCGCTGACCGACCCTGCCCGCTGACTTGGCCAGGCGGAGCCGTTGATATGCCAGCGTGGTGAGTCCGCGGATGAGTGCCCGCACCGGGCGCCGCGGCAGCCATGCCGGCACGGCGGCGACGACTCGAGGCAGCAGACGTACCGCTCGCCGCGGTAAACCCAGCGCAGCAACGACTTCGAACATCCCGTCGAGGTTCGCCACCGAATCGGCAGTGGCGGCGATTCCAACCGGACGGCGTTCCTGCTCATAGGTGTCCAGCAGAGTCTCACCGGCGCGGCCGGTGACGACCCAGGCCAGTTTCCACGCCAGATTGTGGACATCGGCGACTCCCGCGTTAAGTCCGAGTCCACCAGTGGGCGGGAACCGATGCGCTGCGTCGCCGGCCAAGAAGACCCGGCCCACCCGATAGCTGGTGGCGACTTGGGCATGCATCGTCCACGACTGGATCGACTTGATATCGACGTCGACATCGGTGTCACCGACGGCGTCGAGGATGCGGTCGCGGCAGACTGCGGCCGGGAAGTCGTCCAACGACTCGAATGGCGGGAAATGGGGGATCTGAAATACGAGGTCTTGTGGTGATCGGTGGACGATGACGGCGCCTAGGCCCTTGGCGGTGTGGGTCCAGATGACCGGGCCGCGGCGATGGCGGAGGAAAGCGTCGAGGTCGGCGGCGAAATGCACGCTGACTATGTGCTGGAGAACCGGGCCGTCCATCCCGACCCGCAATGCTCGCCGCACCGTGCTGGCCGAACCGTCCGCTGCGATAACGTAATCAGCCAGAATCACTTGGTCGGCCCCGGTCGTGGTGTCTGCGATGCTGACTGCGACCGCGTCGTCAAAGTCGGTGTGGGAGAGGTACTTCCACCCGGTGCGTAGATCGATGCGCGCGTTGTCACGCAGGTTGAGCCACAACAACGGTTCGAGAATGCTTTGAGGCAGATGTGCAGTGCGGGTGGGGCTGATTGATTCGATCGCATCCATCTGCGCGTCGGGTAGATCGGCGAGTGGTACCCGCCCGAGCTCGGGGCCTGCCAAGGTAGTGCAGTAGGGGATACACCGCAGCTCGTGCATCGGGGCGCTGAGGCCGCGGATGTCGCGCTCCAGGCCGACCTCTCGCCAAATCTCCATCGACCGCGTCGAGAGCACGTGCGCAGCGGGGTGGGTTTGCGGCTCTCGGCGCGCCTCTACCACAGTGCACCTGACGCCGTGGGATGCCAGAAGCAATGCCGCCGTGGCACCTACTGGCCCGGCTCCGATGACGATGACATCGCAGTTGTCAGTGATCATCGTTCGCCTACACAGTCGGGTGTGCGGTCTCGCTCGACGCGAGCAGGCCCTTCGGTGAGACCAATGAGCTGATGCAAGCGGGCAAGCGGAGCGGGTGCCCACCAATTGTGGCGCCCGAGCAGCCGCATGAGGGCGGGCAGCAGCAGCATGCGAACGGCCGTGGCGTCCACCAGCACAGCGATCGCAAGGCCAAGACCGAGCATCTTTACAAAGGAAACCTGGGCCGTGAGCAGAGTAGCGAAGGAAATCGTCATCAGTAGCGCCGCGGCGGTCACCACACGTCCAGTGCGGGCCAGCCCGAGTGCGACGCTTTCATCGCTGTCGCGGGCGGTGCGGTTGGAGTCAAGCCAGTACTCGCGAATCCGCGACAACAGGAACACTTCGTAGTCCATCGAGAGACCGAAAGCGAGACAGAACATGAGCACCGGCAAGTTCGCGACCAGCGTGCCGTTCGCTGTGGTGCCCAGGGCGCCGAGGTGACCGTCCTGAAAAACCCACACGAGTGCACCGAACGTGGCTGTCAGCGAAAGCACATTCAGTATCAGCGCTTTCAGCGGAAGCACGACACTTCCGGTGATGAGAAACAGGACGACGAACGTGATAGTCGCAATCAGGAGGAGTACCTGCGGAAGTCGCGTAGTGATGGATGCGACGCTGTCGACGCTGTTCTGCGCGACCCCGGTGAAAAGCACGGGTTGGCCCGCCGGCCCGGGTACAGCGTGCAGCGCACGGAGCTGGTTGCTGGAGGCGTCGGAAAACAACGCGGCCCTGCTTTGAACTGTGAGAAACGCCGTGCCGTCGGCTAGGCCGGTCGGCGCCGCTGGTGGTCCGATCCGGTCACCTTTGACGAAGGTGCCGGACGGCGATGAAACCGCCGCGACGTCTGCTACCCGCGACAGTTGCGCGGAATAGGTGCTCAACTCTTGGGTTGCACCAGCGTGCATGTCAGGTATGACGACGGTCACGTTACTCACCGGGTTCACTGCGAACTCGTCGCGCAGCAGATCACCCACTTGCCGGGAGCTCGCCGTGGCCGGCAGCACGCGGTCATCGACAAAACCCCATTTGGCGCCCAAGAATGGAGCTCCGAGCAACATCAGCACCGCGATGAGCGCCACGCTCACCGCAACGGCGTGGCGCATGACGAAGCGAGTGGTCCGGTACCAGAACGAGCGCTGAACGGGGCGTACCGTCGGCGCCGCCGATCGACGTAGGGCTCGCCGGATCAGCCTGCGCACATCGAGAGCGTCCAATCGCGGACCCAGCAACATGATGGCGGCCGGCACAATGACAATCGCTGCCGTGGCGGCAAGGACGACCACCGCGACGCCCGCGTACGCAAAGGACCGCAGAAAATAGTTCGGGAAAAGAACCAACGCGCTCATCGATAGCGCGACGGTCAGGGCAGAGAACACTACAGTGCGTCCCGCGGTGGTCATTGAGCGCACCAGTGCCTGATGCGGCGTCGCGCCATCGACGATCTCGTCTCGGTAGCGACTCACTATGAGCAACGAATAATCCACCGCCAGCGCCAAACCCATTGCAACCGTGAGATTTAACGCGAAAACCGAGACATCGGTGAAAAGCGTCACGAAGCGCAGAACAGCCATCGAACCCAGGATGGCAAATATGCCGATCATCATGGGTAGGGCCGCTGCGAGCACCCCGCCGAACACCCATACAAGTGCCAGGAAGCTTAACGGGATCGCGATCGATTCCATCAATACGAGGTCGCGGTCGGTTTGTTCTTGGGCCTCGGCGTAGGTCGACGCGCCGCCGGCGCGTACGACGACATCGCCGCGTTCGCGTGGGAACCGGTCAACAATCGCACGTGCAGTCTTGGCGTAGTCTGCATCGCTGCCCCGCAGCCCAGCCAGGATGACACTTGTCCTGCCGTCTGTGCTCGTGAGGGCCGGCGCTGCCGCAGGCGGCGCTGTCCACAGCGAGGTCACGCCCATGACATCGGGGGAACTGTTCAGCACTGCCAGTACGTCGGCGGCTGCCTTCGTCGCGTCCGGGCTGTGGACGCCGGCGGGAGCGGTCACCGTGATCATCAACTGCATGGCACTCTGATTGAACTTGTGCGCCAGGATGTCAGCTGCCCGAACCGATTCCGACGCCGGATCGGTGAAGCCGCCGATAGAGAGCATCTTGGTGACGGGCAACCCGAGTATCCCGCACACGACCATCACCAGTACCGCTGCCACGATGATCCGTTTGGGCGCCGCGACCGCGAACAGCGCGATCCGCTGCAGGATTGTGCCTGCAATCGGGGCGGGAGGAGCCGCGGGGCCGTCAGCGATGCCGGGCGCCGACATTGACATCTTTGACAATTGGCTCTTGGGACGAGAAGTCAGGCATTCCTTCGGCGACGACGCGCAATACCCAAGACTGGTGGCCGCTACATATCGCGACGGCGCGCGGCTCTGCGCCATTCTGCAGCCAGCCGGCCACCGTCTGCTCGAAACGGGGTCTGTGCCAATGCTTCATCGAAGATCTCCGAGCCACGCTCACGTCGGCAGCAGTTCGCGCGCGCTGCTCCGGCGCAGCTTGCCGGACGCAGTCTTCGGTAACGCACCGGCGGGGAACAACAAGACATGGCGTGGAAGATGCCCGACATGACGACTCACCCGGGCGATGACGTCCCGGCTGATCCGCAGCCGGACCTCTTCGTCGTCTGCATTGTGTACTTCGGCAAGCACCGCGAAGCCCTCCCGATCGCCATCGACACGCAATGCGATGACACAGCCTTTTCGCACGCCGTCGACCGCCTCGGCCGCCCGCTCGATATCGTGTGGGTAGAGGTTCCTGCCCGCCAGCACGATGAGATCCTTTGAGCGGCCGCAGACGTACAGTCGCCCCTGTTCGTCGAGGTAACCCAGGTCGCCGCTGTCGAACCAACCGTCATCGGAGGCCAGCGTCACGGCGCCGGTTGCGGTGAGATAGTTCGCGGCGACGGTGGGACCGCGCAATTCGATGGTGCCGATTTCCCTTGGCGCTAGCACTTCTTCGCCGCGGGTGACGCGTACTTGCATGCCGGTGACGGGAAACCCGACGCACGCAATGTGCCGGCAGTCTGGGGAGTCGTCACCGACCGGCACCGCCTGGTACGCCTCGGTCATGGCCTGGCGCGAGGCCCTGTCGATGACTGCGGGGTCATGCGGTGCGCCCAGCGACACCACCAAGGTCACTTCGGCGAGCCCGTAGCCGGGCATCGGGGCGGTGCGCCGCATACCGAAGCGCGCGGCGGCGGCCGCGAAGTCCGCGATATCGCGGTGGTCGATCGGTTCGGCCCCGTTGACCGCCACCCGAAGCGACGATAGGTCGATGCTGCTGGGATCGGTGCGAAGCTGCAAAACTCGGGCAAGCACCGAGTAGGCGAAATTGGGTCCTGAGGTGATGGTTGCGCGGTGCCTACTGATCAACTCTGCCCAGATGATCGGTCGCCTGAGAAACTCGTCGGGTGGGATAACGGCGACTTCGAGACCTAGCTGCATAGGCAGGCACACAAAAGCGATCATTCCCATGTCATGTGAGAGCGGAAGCCAGCTGGCGAAGACGTCGGTGGTGATGTCCAGGTCCAGTCCGTCGTGCAGCGCGACGCCGTTCGCCGCGAGATTGCCGTGGCTGATCTCGACGGCCTTGGGCACGCCGGTTGATCCGGATGTCAACTGCCGCAATGCGATATCCGCGTCGTCGGGTTCGGCATCGAACTCGGCCGGTTCGGCGATACGCAAGGACTCGACAGTGCAGACGGCCAGGTGCTTGGCGGACAGATGATCCAGTGCGGCCAGGAACAGTCCCCCGACGACGACCACGTCAGCCTTGACCAACTTGATTGCCCGGACTGTGTCGGCCAGCCATACCGTCAGATCAGTGCGCGGGGTGGGTTGCTGCAGCATTGTCAGTGCCGCACCCCGGAGCCACGCCGCCTGCGCCAGTGGCGCGACGTCGGCGGCATCGGTGGCCAGCACGGCGACGGAACCGCCGCGATCGACCCCCCTCGCGGCCAGGCCACCGCCTATCCGTTTCGCCTGCTCGTGGACATCCTGCCAGCTGAGCCGGACCGGGTCGGCGAAGGTGCCTCCGGTCAAGTGCCGCGGTGACGATGCCGCAGCGGCAAGAACCTCGCGGGTGAAGACGCTCAACGGATTCCGCTCCCTTGAAATGTTGCGTCCACTGCGACCCGGGCGATGGCGGTCACCAATGCCGGGTCTGGCGAACGGAGTAGGAAATGCCCGCCGTGGTAAAGGCGCACATCATGAGGCTGGAGAGAGTGAGTCTGCCAGGCCGTCAACGCATCTGGCGGTGCCAGCGGGTCGTCGCAGCCTCCGAAGATGTGCAGCGGGCACGGCAGCGGCGGCTCATCCGACGGCCGAAATGACTGAAACATCCGCAGGTCGTCACGGACAATCGGCATCAGGAG
>JAVRPG010000846.1:0-4980 GCA_032162325.1 Mycobacterium sp.
GCCGTGCGCGCCGACGTCGACATCGCCTACGTCGGTTTCGACATCCCCACCGAGTTCGTTGTCGGCTACGGCCTGGACTACGCCGAGCGCTACCGCGACCTGCCCTATATCGGCACGCTGGACCCCAAGGTGTACGAGCAGCTGTAAGCAGCGCAAGATTGGGGCGCGGACGTGAGGAGCATGAATATTGGCGCGGACGTGAGGAGCATGAATTATGACCCAGACCGGGACTGCCCTGCGGATCTGCCCGCTGTGCGAGGCCACCTGCGGCCTGACGCTCACCATCGATAACGGCCGGGTGACCGGCGCCCGCGGCGACCGCGAGGACGTGTTCAGCCACGGGTTCATCTGCCCGAAGGGCGCCACTATCGCCGAACTGGACAACGATCCCGACCGGCTGGCGCGCCCCCTGGTCCGACGCGACGGCGTGCTGACCGAGGCCACCTGGGACGAGGCCTACGCCGTCATCGCCGAACGGCTCGGTGACGTCATTCGTGACCACGGCGGGACGTCGGTCGGCGTGTACCTCGGCAATCCGAATGCCCACACGATCGCAGGCAGCCTGTACGCGCCGCTGATCGTCCGCGCGCTTGGCACCCGCCAGGTGTACACCGCAAGCACCCTCGACCAGATGCCCAAACACGTCGCGCTGGGCCACATGTTCGGCAGTCCCGTCGCCTTCACCGTGCCCGACCTCGACCGCACCGACTGTCTCGTGATCATCGGCGCGAATCCCCTCGTGTCCAACGGCAGTTTGGCCACCGCGGCGGACTTTCCTGGCAAGCTACGCGCGCTGCGCAAGCGCGGCGGCCGACTCACCGTCATCGACCCGGCCCGCACCCGCACCGCCGAACTGGCCGATCGCCACATCGCCCCGCGCCCGGGCACGGATGCCGCGCTGCTGTTCGCCGTCGTGCATGTGCTGTTCGAAGAAGGCCTTGTCGCACCGGATCTCGGTGGAGTGGCCGAACACGTCGCCGGCGTCGAGCAAGTCCGCGCCCTGGCCGACGAGTTCTCACCGGAGCCCGTCGCCGCCCACTGCGGTGTACCCGCCGACGAGATCCGCATCCTGGCCCGCGAAATCGCCGCCGCCCCGTCCGCGGCGGTCTACGGCCGAATCGGTACCTCCACAGTCGAATTCGGCACCATTGGTAGCTGGCTGGTGGACGTCATCAACGTCCTCACCGGCAACCTCGATCGCCCGGGCGGGGCGATGTTCCCGCTGTCTGCGGTCGCCCCGGCGCCGCGACCCGCGGGCCCCGGCAAGGGCTTTGTCACCGGGCGCTGGCACAGCCGCGTCTCGGGCTACCCCGAAGCCCTGTCGGAAATGCCCGCCGCCGCGCTCGCCGAAGAGATCGACACCCCCGGCGACGGCCAGATCAAGGCGATGATCACGATCGCCGGAAACCCGGTGCTGTCGGCGCCCGACGGCGATCGCCTCGACCGTGCGCTCGACGGCGTGGACTTCATGCTCAGCATCGACCCGTATCTCAACGAGACGACGCGCCACGCCGACGTCATCCTGCCGCCGCCACCGCCGTCGCGCAGCGGTCACTACGACTTCGCGCTGAACAACCTCGCGGTGCGCAACAACGCCCGCTACTCGCCGCCAGCGCTGCCGTTGGACGGGCGGCCCGACGAGCCCGAGTTGCTGTCCCGGCTCGCCCTTATCCTCTACGGCCTTGGATACGAAGGTGATCCCGCGCTGGTGGACGAACAGGTCATCGCGGCGACACTGGCCAAGGAGACCGCCGACCCGAATTCACCCGTCGCCGGACGCCCGGTCGACGAACTGACCGCGTTACTGTCCGCCGGGCCGGGATATGAACGACGACTCGACATGATGCTTCGGCTCGGGCCCTACGGCGACGCATTCGGCGCCAAACCCGACGGCCTCACCCTGGCCCGGCTCAAGGCCGCACCGCACGGCATCGATCTCGGCCCGCTGCAGCCCCGAATTCCCGAAGTCCTCAAAACACGTTCGGGCCGAATCGAACTCGCGCCAGAACCGCTGATCGCCGATGCCGCGAGGCTTCAGGGATCCCTCTGCCGCGGCGACGACGGCTTCGTGCTCATCGGTCGCAGGCACCTGCGCTCGAACAACAGCTGGATGCACAACCTGCCCGCCCTCGCCGGCGGCACGAACCGGTGCACACTGCAGATCCATCCGGACGACGCCGCCGAACTCGGGCTGACGGACAACGCCGCCATCAAGGGTCCGGGCGGCGATCTGGTGGCGCCGGTCGAACTCGCACCCGGCATGCGGCGCGGCGTCGTATCGCTGCCTCACGGGTGGGGTCACGACCGCGGCGGCACACGCCAGGGCGTCGCAGCCGACCACCCCGGAGTCAATGTCAACCAGCTCAACGACGGCGGTCAGCTCGATCCGCTGTCGGGCACGGCCGTTCTCAACGGGATTCCGGTCGACATCGCGCCCGCTGGTTAGATCCTTCGCGCCGAAACGGTGTTCCAGCAGGAGAAGTCCCGGGAAGAGGCCTGCTGGAATACGGTTTCGGCGAAAGTGTTAGGTCAGTTCGAAGATCACCGTCACCGAGAAACCGACGGTCTGCTGGCCGGGCTCCACTGGCACGGACGCCATCTCGGCCCCCCGCGAGTAGGGCATCGGCGTGGGTGGTGTCGCACCTCCCGATTCCGTGATCGAGATGACCTTGCCGAGGTCGAGCCCGGACAGCTGCGCGTACTGCTGGGCGCGGTCCTTCGCGTCGTTGAAGGCCCTGCTGCGCGCGTCCTTCACGAGCTGCGAGTCGTCCTCGATCGAATAGTTCACCGAGTTGATCCTGGTGGCGTCGCCGCCCGTACTGACGATCAACGCCAGCGTCTGCGAGGCGGAGTCCAGCTTGCGGATCTTGACGTCGATCGAATTGCTGGCCCGGTAACCGATGATCGTGGTGCTGTCGCCGCCCGCGAACTGCGGCTGCAGGCTCACCTGCGTGGTGCTGATGTCCTTGCGGTCGATGCCGGAGCCCACCAGCGCGTCGATGACCGCCTGCTGACGGTCGCTCGTCTGGTTCATCGCGCCGGTGACATCGGGTGCGACGAACTCGATCGAGGCGTTGACGGTCAGCGTGTCCGGCGTGCCCTGCACCTCGCCCGCGCCGACGACGGTGACCTGCCGGGTCTCCTTATCCGCGGTGCCCGTTGGTCCGGATGACGAGTCGCAGGCCGAAACTCCGATGGCAGTGAGTCCGGCGGCGGCGAGAAGGAGGAACCGGGTGGACATCTTCGCTCTCGCTGCGATCGGCATGCCTCGCACGATACCTTCAGGGAGTCACCAGGATCTTGCAGTGCGCGTCGGGGTGCGCCAGGTCGTCGAACGCAGCGCCGACCCCATCCAGGCCGACCTCACCGGTGATCATCGGTGCCACGTCGATGTCGCCATCGGCGATGGCGCGCAGCGACTCCGCGAACTCGGCCTGATCGTAGGCGAACACGAACTGCACGCTCATCTCCTTGGCGGTGCCGAAGAACGGCAGCACGGTGTCGGGTTCCATGCACACTCCGGCGACGACCAGCCGGCTGCCCCTCGGCGCGCGACGCATCACGTCATTGATGATCCCGGGCACGCCGACCGCTTCGAAGACCACCGCGGGCTTCGTGGTGTCGAACGGCGAACCCTCCGCCGGGTCGGCGATTTCGTGCGCGCCCATCGACTCGGCCAGCTGTCTGCGCTTGTGCGAATAGTCTGCCGCAACAATGCGTTCCACGCCGCGGTGGCGCAGCGCCGCGATGATCGCAATGCCGATCGGCCCGCAACCCAGGACGAGCGCCGCCTCGCCGGGTTGGATCGCCGACTTGTTCACCGCGTGCAGGCCGACGGCCATGGGCTCGGTCAGCGCAGCGTGGCGCGGGTCCAGACCGTTCGGGACCGACAGCAGCAGTGGCGCCGACAGCAGCATCCTCTCGGCGTAGCCACCGACAGTGGTGTTCGACTGGAACATCATGTCCATCCCGGTCGCCGACAGAAGCACCGGAACCGACGTGACGACGGTGCCAGGCGCCGGCGCCTCTGTGTCCGGCCCGGCCTCGATGATCTCGGCGCTGAACTCGTGGCCCATGAAGATGTCGCCAGACAGCTCGACGCTGACGTTAGGTGTTGGCAGGCCCTGCATTTGGCTGCCGAGTTCCAACATCTCCTTACCGTGTTTGGCGAAATGCAGGTCCGAGCCGCATATTCCGCAGGCCTTCACTCCGACGAGCACCTGCCCCGGTGCGGGGATCGGCTCGGCCACGTCCTCGCGTTCGACCATCCGTCCGTCGCGAAGCACCGCGGCGCGCATCAGCCGTCCTGCCTCTCCGAGCCTTCTGCTTCCATCTTGAGTTCGTCGGTGTGCTCGGTGATCGCCTTGACGATGGCCTCGCCCGCGCGCCCGAGCAGTTTGTCCCGCATGCCCTTGGCCCAGTCATGCGACGCGCGCGGTGCGGTCAGCTGACCCTTGAAGTGCGGCATGACCTCGCGGGCGAACAGTTCGTAGGAGTGGTAGGTGGCCGCAGGCGACGCCCAGTCGTGGCCGAGCAGCAGCAGGGTGCCGAACCCGCCGGATTGCTCGAGCAGGTCCTGAATGTATGCGATCGCGTCGCCCGGCGTGCCGATGCATGAATTACCTTTGCTCGCATACTCTTCGACGAACTCGCGGGGCGACTGGTCTGTGCCATCAACGGAGTTCGACAACGGCACGAAACCGGCCGCACCGAAATAGTTCGCGAAGTCCTGCAGCCCGTAGGTGCAGTCATCGATCGCCTGGTCGCGGGTGTCGGCGAGATGCATGATGGCCAGCACCCGCCAGTCGGACCGGTCGGGCTCGTCGCGACCGGATTTCTCGGCCTGGTCGACGACCACCTGCCAGGTGTTCTCCAGCGCGGCATACCCGCCAGGTACCGACATCGACAGCGACAGCAGCGACGTGCCCAGCGCGCCGGCCAGCCGCGGTCCGGACGGGGAAATCATTGCTGCGCATGCGA
>JAVRPG010000847.1:0-10382 GCA_032162325.1 Mycobacterium sp.
CAGCTCAAGGGTGCGCCGATGCCCGCGCCGCGGGCCATTCTGGACGCGGCCGTCGAAGGCGCTCAGGTGGACTTTGACACCGCGAGCCGCATCGAGAGCCGCTACTTCACCTCCCTGGTCACCGGTCAGGTCGCCAAGAACATGATCCAGGCGTTCTTCTTCGACCTGCAGACCATCACCGGCGGCGGTTCGCGTCCCGAGGGCATCGGCCAGACCCCGATCAAGAAGATCGGCGTGCTGGGCGCGGGCATGATGGGCGCCGGAATCGCCTACGTGTCGGCCAAGGCTGGATTCGACGTTGTCCTCAAGGACGTCAGCCTCGAAGCCGCACAGAAGGGCAAGGGCTACTCCGAGAAGCTCGAAGCCAAGGCATTGCAGCGGGGCAAGACCACCAAGGAAAAATCCAGCGAAGTCCTCGCTCGCATCACGCCGACCGCCGACGCCGCCGACTTCGCGGGTGTCGACTTCGTGATCGAGGCGGTGTTCGAGAGCCAGGAACTCAAGCACAAGGTGTTCCAGGAGATCGAGGACATCGTCGAGCCCAACGCGCTGCTCGGTTCGAACACCTCCACGCTGCCGATCACCGGTCTTGCGACCGGCGTGAAGCGGCAGGAGGACTTCATCGGGATCCACTTCTTCTCGCCGGTCGACAAGATGCCGCTGGTGGAAATCATCAAGGGCGAGAAGACTTCTGACGAGGCGCTGGCCCGTGTGTTCGACTACACCCTGGCCATCGGAAAGACCCCGATCGTCGTCAACGACAGCCGCGGGTTCTTCACGTCGCGCGTCATCGGCACGTTCGTCAACGAGGCGCTCGCGATGCTCGGCGAGGGTGTCGAGCCGGCGAGCATCGAGCACGCCGGTTCGCAGGCCGGCTACCCGGCGCCGCCGCTGCAGCTGTCCGACGAGCTCAACCTCGAGCTGATGCACAAGATCGCCGTCGCCACCCGCAAGGGCGTCGAGGACGCGGGCGGCAAGTACGAGCCGCACCCGGCCGAGGCGGTCGTCGAGAAGATGATCGAGATCGGCCGCCCCTCGCGGTTGAAGGGCGCCGGCTTCTACGAGTACGCCGACGGCAAGCGCACCCAGCTGTGGCCGGGGCTGCGGGAGACGTTCAAGTCGGGGTCCTCGCAACCGCCGCTGCAGGACATGATCGACCGGATGCTGTTCGCCGAGGCGCTGGAGACCCAGAAGTGCCTCGACGAGAGCGTGCTCACGTCGACCGCCGACGCGAACATCGGCTCGATCATGGGCATCGGTTTCCCGCCGTGGACCGGTGGCTCGGCGCAGTACATCGTCGGATACCAGGGGCCCTCAGGCACGGGCAAGCAAGCCTTCGTGGCGCGCGCCCGTGAGCTCGCCGCCAAGTACGGCGACCGCTTCCTGCCGCCGGACTCGCTGACCGGCTAGCGCAGTACGCGAGGCCCCCGGAACAACCCCGTTCCGGGGGCTTTTGCGTATGTGGCGGCCCCGAGATTGCACTCACGGCTGTGGATCTCAAGGCGGCACGACCCTGTGTGCAATCTTCACGGGGCTCCTGCCCGAAGCTAACCGATCGCTGCAGGCACCGACATTCGCAATGCTCCCAGCGCAGCGACGACGGCTGCGCTGGTGGCGTGCGCACCGAACACGCCACCCTGCATGGTGATCATGTTGAGCGCGGCAACGTGGTTGGCGTAGTCAGTGGCACCGGTGGCGTCGGACACGACCAGGCATTCGTAGCCACGGTCATTGGCATCGCGCAAGGTGGTGTGCACGCACACGTCCGTGGTGATGCCGGTGAAGATGATGTGGGTGATGTGGTTGCTCTGCAGGATGAGCTCCAGATCGGTGGCGTAGAAGCTGCCCTTGCCCGGCTTGTCGATCACCGGTTCACCCGGCAGCGGGGCCATTTCGGGCACCAATTCCCAGCCCGGCTCGCCGCGGGTGAGGATGCGGCCGCACGGTCCGAGAGAGCCGATCTCGGCGCCGATCTGTGCCGACCGCCATCGCTTGTTCGCTGGTAGGTCCGACAGATCGGCCCGGTGACCCTCCCGGGTGTGCAGGACGAACAGACCCGCGTCCCGCGCGGCGTTCAGCACCCTCTGGGCCGGGCCGAGCGGCGTCCGGGTCAGGGACAGGTCATAGCCCATGGCGTCGACGTAGCCGCCTTCGCCGCAGAAGTCGACCTGCCAGTCGATATTGATCAGGGCGGCGTGCCCGATGGGGATGTCGCCGTCGTATGGCCACACATACGGATTGGCGTCGATGGTGATAGGTGTGCTCATACGGTTTCTCCGCTCAGGGCCGGTTGTTCGGCCTCATAGTCGGTTGGGGTGGTGACCGACCCCGTGAGCAATGTCAGTGCGGTGAAGGCGATCCCGCCAGTGACCATTGCGACGACCGCATCCGACAGCTGCGGCGCGTAGAAGTGCGTCACGAGTGCGCCCGACGCGCCGATCGCCCACGCGGCGAACGGTTTCCAGTACAGGCCCGATGCCGTCGATGAGCGCCGGGAGGCGAATACCAACTGGTCGAGGATGATGATTACACCGATCGGCGGCACCAGCACGCCGAGGATGTTCAGCCATGTCGCGAAGTACGACCAGATGCCCGCGACCGCCGCGATCGTGCCGATAATGCCAAGCACGATCGTCAACTGCCGCATGGTCTTTCCGGTGATGTGACCGAACCCGACGGCACCGTTGTACAGGCAGTGCGCGCACACGCTGCCGAGGTTGACGAACACGAATAGAACGCCGAGCACCACCAGGACGCCGCCGCCTCCGACCAGCACGTGCAGGAAGTCGCCGCCGGTCGTGTCCGCCGCCGCCGACGCCCCGAGGGCGACGACGAACGCGCCGACGAGCTGGGCGATGAAGTAGGCGACCGGGAAGGCGGCGAAGGCAGCGAGCGCACCCTCCTTGCCGTTCTTGGCCCAGCGAGTGAAATCGGCTGTCATGGTGCCGGAGTCGGCGAAGCAGGCGATCGTCATCGTCACGGCGACGCCGAAGCTGAATGCACTCACGCCAGCGCCGCCGCCGTAAGAGAACGCCGAACCGAATCCGGTGTCGCCTGCGGCGATCACGACAGCCACCACACCGAGTGGAATGAACAGCGCCGACGCGACCACGCCGATCCAGGAGATGGCCCTGATTCCGACAAACGTCAGCGCCACGAACAGCACTCCGGCCAGCAACGTGATCCAACCGGCGCTCCACCCCATTGACACATTCAGCGTGGAGCCGACCATGCCAGTCTGGAACGCGAACCAGCCGATCACCAAGGTGGACAGGAATGCGGAGACGACGCGGAACCCCTTGCTGCCGAACGTATCTGCGGCCGTCAACGCGAAGTTCTTGCCTGATCTGCCCGCGAGGTAGCTCAGCGTTCCGACATAGACCATCAGCACTGCGTCGCCAACAAGGATCGCGATGATGCCGGTGATGAAGCCAAGGTTGTAGACGATGATGCCGGAGAACACCACTGACGTCATGATCATCGGGAAGCCGACCCATACGGCCGATACGGAGAACAACGATTTGCGGGCAGCGGCTGGAACGGGTTCGTGTTCGTACTCCTCGCCGAGGCCGGATTCGATGTCGGCGCCGGTCGATGCAGGACTGGTCATTTGTCTACCGTGGCGGCCCCAAATTGCCTGCTGTTATGGCCCGGTGAACATCACGTAACGGCGGGGGCCACAATGTGTAGGTGCCGGAAAGCTTTACCGAAACGTTTGCAGCAGGGCTCGCGAGCTACGGCGAGCGGCAGTGCATCGAGTTCGAGGGCCGGTGGTACTCCGGCCGTGAAGTGGCCGCGTACGGCGTGGCGATCGAGGAGGCGATGCGGGTTGCCGGGGTCGCCGACGACGGCGCCCCGGTCGGGTTAGTGGTCCGCAACCGGCTGCCGCACGCCGCCGCGATCATCGGCTTCCTCGCCGCGGGTCGTCCTGTCTCGATGATCTACTCCTTTCAGTCGCCCGAGTCGATCGGCCGCGACATCGAGAAGCTGGAGTTGTCGGCCGTCGTCGCCGACCGTGAGGACTGGACCGACGAGGTCATCACCGCCGCCAAGCGTGCCGGTAGCGCGGGCGTGGCGATCTCGTTGGCGCCGCCCACCGTCACCGCCGTCGAAGGACTGGAGCGTCGCGACGAATCCCGTCGGCACGCCGAGGTCGAACCCGGTGTGGCACTTCAGATTCTGACCAGCGGCACCACCGGCCCGCCGAAGCGCGAGGCGATCAAGACACCGGTGCTGGAGCGAACGGTGTTCAGCGTGACCAGCGGGGAGGCCGCCCCGCCGGGTGCGCCACCGGAGTTCGCCTACTGGCAGTTCGGCGGCATCGGGGTGTGCCAGCTGGTCGCGGGGGTTCACAACGCCAGGCGCATCGTGATGCTGGAGCGGTTCACGGTCGACGGGTTTGTGCACGCGATAAAGTCGCACCGCATCACCCGGTCGGGTGTGCAGCCGGCCGTCTTTCGCATGCTGCTCGACGCCGATGTGCCGAAGGAAGACCTGGCGTCGCTGGATTTCCTGATCAGCGCATCGGGTCCGCTCGACCCGGAGACCCGCGACGAGTTCGAGGCGCACTTCCAAATCCCGGTCAGGTTGGCTTACGGCGCAACCGAATTCGCCGGTTCGCTCTGTGCGTGGACGCCCGACCTCGTCGACGAGTTCGGTGAATCCAAACGCAACAGCGTCGGGAGACCCCTGCCCGATACCCAAGTGCGCATCGTCGACCCGGACACGGGGGCCGAGCTGCCCGCAGGCGAGCAGGGGCTGTTGGAGGCGAAGGTGGCACCGATCAGCCCCGACTGGATCCGCACCACCGACATCGCCTCGATCGACGCCGACGGGTTCGTCACGCTGCACGGCAGGGCCGACGGCGCCATCAACCGCGGCGGGTTCAAGATCCTGCCGGAAACCGTTCGGCGCGTGCTGATCTCACATCCCGCGGTGCGCGACGCCTGCGTGGTGGGCGTCCCGGACAAGCGGCTGGGCCAAGTGCCGTTCGCCGCGATCGAAGTCCCACCGGGCCAGCCGGTTCCATCGGATGACGAACTGAAGGACCTTGTGCGCCAGTCCTTGCCGGTGTACAACGTGCCGGTCGCCTTCGCCGCGGTGGACGAACTTCCGCGCAACCCGGCGCTGAAAGTCAGCCTGCCAGAAGTGGCCGCGCTCTACGAGGCTCGCTCGAACAAGTAGTACCGCGCGGGGTCCTTACCGTTGTGGTCCATCGCCGGCTCACTTCCTGACGACAGCAGGGTCCAGTCGGTCGCGAACCGCCGCTCGACTTCGGCCGGGTCGATTCCCGGCACGCCGAACGATCCGCCCGGGATGAACTCGCATAGCAATAGCCGGGCCTGCGGCTCAGCCACCGCGGTGACCTCGCGTACGTAAGCATCGCGATCCTCGTCGCTCATGCCGTGCAGGCAGCCGTTGTCGACGATCAGGTCGAAGTTCGCACCGACGCCCTCGGAGCTGAGCCGCGTGGCGTCGGCTTGGGCGAACGTGACGTCGATCTTGTTGGCCGCCGCCTTCGCGCGCGCCTTGTCGACCGCCTTGGCAACGAAGTCCACGCCGGTGACCTGCCAACCGTGCTTGGCCAGGTAGATGGACGTGTCGCCGGTGCCGCATCCGATGTCGAGCGCCTCACCGGTCGCCAGGGCGCCGTCGCCCTCGATCAGCTTCTGCAGGCTCTTGGCGAGCGGGTGTCCGTCCCAGGGGACGAAGCCAAGTCGGTAGAACGATTTGAAGAGCAGTTGCCGTGAAGTCACGAACTCCACGGTAGTCACGTGATGCCGCGGATAGGCTCCCGCCATGGGTGTGTACCACCGCGCCATCGATCGGTTCCTGCGAACGCGCATCGGCGTGCTGCTGCGCTGCACCGGCGCCAAGAGCGGCAAGCCGCGTGACATCCCTTTGCTCGCAACACCGTTCGATGACGGCTGGGCGCTGATCGCTTCGGCGACGGGAGTCGAAAAAAACCCCGGCTGGTACCACAACCTCAAGGCACGGCCGAGCTGCAGCCTGGTCGTCCCTGGCCGTGGAGAGGTCGCATGCGTTGCGCACGAAGCGGGAGGTGCAGAGCGCGAACGGGCGTGGCAAGCCGCGAACAGTCAGTACTCCGGCTACACCGTGTATCAGGGGCGTACCGACCGCCGGATTCCGGTGATGATCCTCGCCCCCGAGAGGTAGCGCCTCAGATCGCCCCGAGGTCGGCCGACAGCCAGTGCTGGGGCTTGAGGAAGATCGCCACGCTCTCGCCTTGTTCGCGGCGGGCGACCTCGAGGTAGGCGTCGACCTTGTGCGGCGGGAGATAGCGCTTGGTCATCTCGACCAGCTGATCGTCGGTGCCGGGCTCGATTCGGCTGACGGGGCCGTCGACCGCGACGTAGCGGACGGTGGGCTCCAGACGCTCGGCCATCAGCGTGAACTCCCCCTGCGTCTCGATGAGCCGATGCTTGCGAGAGCCTGCGCCGGTGATCACCCACGGCTCGCCGCCGGGCGTGTACTGGTACCAGATCGGCACCGTCAACGGTCCACGCTTGTCACCCGCGCTCACCGACAACGCCGCGATGTGCGGCTCGGCCAGAAACTGTTCGCGTTCTTCCTTGGAAAGGGCCATGCTCGCCAGGTTAGTCACCGCCCCCGTCAGGCCTGGCAGGTCGAAGGAACGCGGCGGCGGGAGTGCGCATAGAGTCGGATGCCATGCGCTTTGGACTCTTCATTCCGCAGGGCTGGCGACTCGACCTGGTGGACATCCCCACCGCAAGTCAATGGGGGGTGATGCGCGACCTCGCCGCCTACGCCGACGACGGCACGTGGGACTCGCTGTGGGTTTACGACCATTTCCACACGGTGCCGATGCCGACGCATGAGGCCACCCACGAGGCGTGGTCGCTGATGTCGGCGTACGCGGCAACGACGTCGCGGATCAAGCTCGGCCAGATGTGCACGGCGATGAGCTACCGCAACCCGGTCTATCTGGCCAAGGTCGCCGCCACCGCCGACATCATTTCCGGCGGCCGCGTCCAGATGGGCATAGGCGGCGGCTGGTACGAGCACGAGTGGCGCGCCTACGGATACGGGTTCCCGTCAGCCGGGGTACGGCTCGGGCGTCTCGACGAGGGCGTGCAGATCATGCGCGACGCCTGGCGTGACGGCGAGGTCAGCTTCGACGGCAAGCACTATCAGGTCGACGGCGCCATCGTTGAGCCAAAGCCGTTGCAGGACGGCGGTCTTCCGCTGTGGATCGCCGGCGGCGGCGAGAAGGTGACGCTGCGCATCGCCGCCAAGTACGCCAAGTACACCAACTTCACCTCCGAGCCCGACGGGTTCGCGCACAAGTCGCAGGTGCTGGCCGACCACTGCCGCGACGTCGGCACCGACTACGACGCGATCGTGCGCTCGGCCAATTTCAACGCCGTGATCGGCGAGTCGGACGCCGATGTCAAGGAGCGAGTCGCCCGGCTGCGCGCCCGCCAGGTCGCCAAGGCGAACGAGACCGCCGTCGACAGCATGCTGGCCATGGCCACCGCACCCGACGCCGCCTCCGGCACACCGGAGCAGGTCGTCGAGAAGCTGAAGCGGATGCGCGAGCTCGGCTGCGAGTACGCGATCCTGTACTTCCCCGAGGCCGCCTACGACCGGTCCGGTATCGAGATGTTCGAGCGCGAGGTCATCCCGGCGCTGAGCTAGGCTGTGGGTCTGGCGTCAGGGAGAAGACAGCCCGGCGGTGCGTGCCGTAATCGGCGAATTCACCCGCGAGACTCCAGAGTTGGGTGTTGACGACGAAGAGGCATGGCTGCCGGCCGCAGATCCGCACCGGCCGACGGGAATCCGAACCGAAGCAGACCGGCGACCATCGCCGACGACACGACGACCAGCGCCGCGGCGAGCAGAGCGTGTGAAAAGCCGTGGCGTAGAAGAGGTGTCACCGCCACGGGACCCAGGATCTGCCCGGCGGAGTAGCCGGTAGTCATCAGGGCGACGGCGCCGGGGAATCCGAGCAGGCGTCCGGCTGCCAGGGCCATCGTGCTGACCCCGATGAAGGTGGCGCCGAAGAGGATTGCACCCAGAAGAGCCGCGACCGCCCCTGGAGCCACGGCGGGCAGAGCGATCCCGAATGCCTGCAGAAGCAGGGCTCCCGCGAGCAGAATCGGATGCGACCATCGCGCGCTCAACCAGGCCCACAGTGCGGCCGACGGGGCCGCGGCCAGACCGACGAAGAGCCAGGCGCCGTTGCCGAGCCATGCTGACGAATTCTGTTTGATGGCCGCGACGAGGAACGTGCCCGCGATGATGTACCCGATTCCCTCGAGGGTGTAGCTGACGAAGAGCACCGCGAACCACCGGTTCGCGCGTCGCGGGGACGCCGCTACCGCTGGTGTGGCAACGGCGACGGGCCGGGATCGTCCGCGCATCGCCCAGGCGCCTACCCTCAGCACCGCAGCCACCGCCAACGCCCCACCCCGGCAGGTATGGTGGCAGATGATCCAGCATCGAGTTGACCGCGATGACGAACACCACCGCACTGGCGAATCCCGCGATTGTCCGCAGCAGCACCCATCCAATTATGTTGGGCAGCAGTGGCATTGCTGCGAGGGTGACCACCACCGCGACCAGCGATACTCGCCATGCGACCGTCGATCGGGCCAGCCGCGGTGAGGCGGTGCCTGCCAGCGCACCTGCGAGGTATCCGACGTAGTTCACGGTGGCCAGCGTTCCGGCCGCTTGCGGGGTGAGCGCGGCCTGCGTGGTCATCAGCGGCAGGATCGGGGTGTAGGCGAAGCGGCCGATGCCCATGGCGGCACCCAACCCGGCGGCGCCGCGGCCGACGTGTGCCCAGTGCGTGTGCATCGCTCAAGGGTGTGTCGGCGAGATGCACGGATGCCACGACCGAATTGCCCTCAGCTACGAGGTGCTACCTCACAGGCGGCCACGGCGCGAAGTGAATGAAGGGTAACGTCCAGCCAACGAAACTTAACCGGCCGGTGAACCTGTGGGGTCGCTGATCCGGCATTCCCGGGAGAGGATCTGTGGGTGCTATCGATCTCACGCGAGGTAGGCCTCGAACCGCGAGAAACAATGCGGGTGCCGCCGCGCATCGCGCCGGTCCCCGTCCGACACCACGCCGACGCGTGGGCACGTCCCGCGCACCCCGCAGATGTGGCGCAAGCGCGGATGTTCGACGACATTCTGCAAGGTGAGATCGCGGAATTGGAGGGGCTTGTCGCCTCGATGGAGAAGCGCTGGCTGCGGCGGTGTGAGCGTGGCATCGACGACGAGAACCGGCCCCCGGAGGGCCTGGTGCGGATGCGCGGGCGCGTGTCGGAGGCGCGGCAGCTCCTGGACGCGTTGCGGGACCGGTTCCCGTCGGAATGAGCGGATCCCGGCGATTCGACGGAGATCCGCTCACCGAAATTCAAACTGTCCACACGCCCGTCGCGGCGGTCTCGCGGGCGTAATCGGTGAAGTCCTTGGGCTCGCGTCCGAGCGCCCGCTGCACGCCGTCGGCAAGCTCGGGCTTGCGGCCGAGCACGGTGGTGAACAGGTGGTTCAGCAGCCAGATGAAGTCTTGTGGCAGACCGTATTCCTTGAGCATCGCGGTGTAATCATCGATCGACACCGACACGAAGCTAATGTCACGGCCCGCGGCCGCGCCGATCTGCGCCACGGCGTCGCGGAAGCTGAGCGGCCGCGGACCGGTCGGGCTCGTAGAGCTGGCCGACGTGGCGGTCGTCGGTCAGCGCGGCCACCGCGACGTCGGCGATGTCGTCGGCGTCCACGAACGGCTCCTGCACATGGTCGACCGGCAGCGACACCGTGCGGCGAGCACCTCGTCGAGCCACGCGCCCTCGTTGAAGTTCTGCGCGAAGAACGCGCACCGCACGATCGTCCACTCCGGCCCGGACGCCATGAGGACGCGCTCGGCCTTCTCAGCCTCTGCTTCGTTGCGTCCGGACAGCAGCACCAGCCTGCTGACGCCGGCGTCCTTGGCCAGTTCAGTGAGCTTGCTGATGGCGTCGACCGAGCGTGACCCGTGCCGGACGTCGATGTCGCGCTTCTCGAGTTGATCTGCGACGCGCTTTCCGGTCTTGCCGGTGCTGCCGATGACGAGAATGGTGTTGTTGGTCGTGTTGGTCATATCTCGAATTCAACGGCCCGGATTCGAGACGATCCATCGTCTAAACGCTCGATGTCATGTCCGATCGTCTGGAAGGGAACACCGGCGATGAACAAGGTTTCACTTACCGCGCTTGCGCGCGAGCATCTCGAAACGGCCCGCGCCACCAGCAGCGGCCGCAGCGCACACACCGTCTACGGGGGCCATGAGCATTCGCTGCGCCAGACCCTGATCGCGTTGACGGCGGGCACCGAACTCGACGAACACGACGGCC
>JAVRPG010000848.1:0-4339 GCA_032162325.1 Mycobacterium sp.
TACCGGGGATCAGGCCGCTGGCCGAGAGCTTGAGCAAAGCCGCCTCGGTGAAGGTCCCTTCGGGTCCGAGAAACGCGATGCGCGGCACATTTCAACCCTATCGGTTGTCGCGAAGGCTGCCCCCTGATGGCGCGTCGGTAGGCCTTGCGCCTCGAGTCGAGCCCTAGTTAAGTTAGGCTTACCTTATTTCTCGGAAGGCGGCGTGATGACAGCAGCGGTACCGACGACGGCCGAGCGAATCCGCAGCGCGTGCGTGCGGGCCGGCGGCGCCATGCTCGCGGTGGAGGGCGTCGAGCCCACCTCGACTCCGGTGCACCACCTGCTTGACGACGGATCGTTCGCGATCACGGTTCCTGGCGACGGAATAGTCGGCGGGATGGTGGTCGCCGCTGGGACCACAGGGGTACAGGCGGTGCTGGAGATGACCGACTACGCCCCGCTGCCGTTGCGTGAGCCGGTGCGCTCATTGGTGTGGATTCGTGGACGCCTGTACGGAGTCCCCGTCAGCGAGGTCGCCACACTACTCGACCTGATTGCCGCCGAAGATCCCAATCCGGCTCTGCTCCAAGTGAATTCCGATTCCGTCGCGGACACTCGGTACGCATTGATGCGACTGGAGATCGACTCGGTAGTGGTCGCGGACTCCACCGGCGCCGAGTCGGTCGGCGTGAGCATGCTGCTGGGAGCCAGCCCGGACCCGTTCTGCGCCATGGAATCGTGCTGGCTGCAGCACATGGAGTCGGCGCATCGCGAGGTCGTCGACAGGCTGGCCTCGCGGCTGCCGATGCCGCTGCGCCGCGGCCGGGTCAGGCCGCTGGGCCTCGACCGCTACGGTGTGCAGCTGCGTGTGGAGAACGACGACGGCGATCACGATGTGCGGCTGCCGTTCGCCAAGCCGGTCGACGACGTGACCGGCCTCCGCCAGGCGATCCGCATCCTGACGGGCTGCCCGTTCCTCAACGGGCTACGCGCGCGACGACTCTAGGACACACTGCCGCTACCGTATCTCCGGTGACACGGACGCCCGACGAGCTGACCGAGCCGCAGCGGCGTGGCCTGCGCATCGAGATCGCCGTCGTCCTGGCGGTCACGTTCGGGCTGAGTGCCTACGCCGCGCTGCTGAACCTCATCGAAGCGGTCCTGCTCGGGCTGGCGGGCCAGCGGGTGGCGCTCAACCCGCGTCGATCACCGTTCGACCTGATCGACCTCGGCCTGAACCTTGCCGTCGTGTTCCAGCTGGTCGCCTGGGGCTTCCTCGGCGTATACCTGCTGTGGCGCAGCGGATTTGGTCCGAGCCAGATCGGGCTCGGTCGATTGCGTTGGAAGCCGGACATACTCGGCGGCCTCGGCCTCGCGGCGCTGATCGGTCTACCCGGGCTCGGGCTGTATGTCGCAGCTCGAGCAATGGGGTTGAGCGCGTCCGTTGAACCCGCGGAGCTTTACGACACCTGGTGGCGAATACCGGTGCTGCTCATCACCGCATTCGCCAACGGTTGGGCCGAAGAAGTGACCGTCGTTGCATTCCTGCTCACGCGGCTGCGGCAACTGCGGGTCAATCCGATGGCCGCGCTCTTGGCATCCAGCCTGCTGCGCGGGGCCTACCACCTCTATCAGGGCTTTAGCGCCGGGCTGGGCAATGTCGTGATGGGACTGGTGTTTGCGTATGTGTGGCGGCGCACCGGGCGGCTGTGGCCGCTGATCGTCGCGCACGGAATTATCGACTCGGTCGCGTATGTCGGCTACGCGTTGGCCGCGGGCCACCTCGGCTGGCTGTCGTAGATTCCATGATGTGAACGACAACCGGCCGCACTCCCCGGGTCCCGACCCCAGGGCGCGCGGTCGTGAACCGTCGCAAGTGATCCGGCGCGACCCGAACTACCGCCCGCCGCCGCCCACCTGGCCACCGAACCCGCCGACTCCCCCACGGCGCCAGCCGCCACCGCCCCGTCGTCCCGCGGCCCCGCCGCCGACAGGCCGCCCGCCCCGCGGGCCGGCACCCATGGTGCAACAACCGCCTGTCCCACCGAAAGCGAAAAAGCGTCGCCGCAAACAACATTGGGGACGCATCCTGGTGGCCGTGCTGTTGGTGTTCGTCGTCGCGGTGGTGGCCACCGGCGTGTGGATGGACTCGTCGCTGCACCGCATCCCTGCACTGGCCGACTACCCCGACCGGCCCGCCACCGGCAAGGGCACCACCTGGCTGCTCGTCGGCTCGGATAGCCGCCAGGGCCTGAGCCCGGATCAGCAGGCCGAGCTTGCGACCGGCGGCGACGTCGGCGCCGGCCGCACCGACACCATCCTGCTGGTGCACGTTCCCGGCATCGGGTCGAGCACGCCCACCACGATGGTGTCCATCCCGCGGGACTCCTACGTGCCGATTCCCGGCTACGGCGAGGACAAGATCAACGCTGCGTTCGCCGTCGGCGGCGCCCCGCTGCTGGCGCAGACCGTCGAGCAGGCCACCGGGATCCGGCTCGACCACTACGCCGAGATCGGGTTCGACGGCTTCGCCGTCCTGGTCGACGCGGTCGGCGGAGTGACCGTGTGCCCCACCGAACCGATCAGCGACCCGCTCGCCGGCATCGACCTGCCCGCCGGCTGTCAGAAGCTCGATGGCCGCAACGCACTCGGCTACGTCCGCACCCGCGCGACCCCGCGGGCCGACCTGGATCGCATGATCGACCAGCGGCAGTTCATGTCGGCGCTGCTGCATCGCACCGCCAGCCCGGCCGTGCTGCTCAACCCGCTGCGCTGGTACCCGATGGCGCATGCGGTCAGCGGGGCGCTGACCGTCGATGCGGGCGACCACATCTGGGACCTGGCGCGGCTGGCGTGGGCGTTGCGCGGCGACATCACCACCACGACCGTGCCGATCGGCGAGTTCACCGGCAGCGACTCCGGTTCGGTCGTGATGTGGAACAGCGACGCCGCGGGGCAGCTGTTCGCCGCGCTCGCGTCCGACTCGCCGGTCCCGCAGGACGTCCTCGACGCCGCCCAGCCGGGCTGACCACCTCTAAGAGCCCGGTTGCCTTGTTAGGCAACCGGGCTCTTAGTCCCGGCCCGCGCCATTTAACCCTTCATGCAGCCACCCCTTGGTGCGGCCCGGGTGGTTCGTCGCCACCCACGCCACCCCGACGTCGCGGCAGTATCGGACGTCCTCGTAGTGGTCGACGGTCCAGCAGTACAGCGCCCGGCCCTGCGCCGCGGCCCGATCCACCAGCTCGGGGTGCTCGCGCAGCGTCGCGATGGACGGCCCGACGGCGGTGGCGCCGACGGTGGTGGCCGCGCCGCCGCCGAGATAGCGGGATGTCTCGCCGAGCAGCACCGTTGGCAGCATCGGGGCCGCGCGCCGGATCCGCCACACCGCGGCCGCCGAGAACGACATCACCACCGCGCGCGACAGATCCGCCGACGCCGGCGACGCGATGCCGTACCTGTGCAGCAAGGCCAGCACCTTGCTCTCCACCAGCGCGCCGTAGCGGACGGGATGCTTGGTCTCGATGAAGAGCTTGACGGGTCGGTTCCAGTCCAGGACGAGGGAAACCAGGTCGTCGAGGGCGAGCAGCCCGGTGTCGCCGTGGGTGCCGTCCGGGCGCCAACTGCGATGCCACGCCCCGAAGTCGAGTTGGCGCATCTGCGCCAGGGTCATCTCGCTGACCAGTCCGGTGCCATTGGACGTGCGGTCCACCCGTCGGTCGTGCACGCACACCAGGTGGCCGTCGCGGGTCAGCCGGACATCGCACTCGACACCGTCGGCGCCTTCCGCAAGCGCAAGCTCGTAGGCCGCCAGGGTGTGCTCCGGACGTTCGGCCGATGCACCACGGTGCGCCACCACGAACGGATGGCCGGCGAGCGTGCCGTCGCCCGAGTTCATACGGCTATGCTGCCGGGTTCTGCCCTTCAGACTCAACAGCAGTGGCCGGTTCGGGCTCAGGTTCGCTTCGCTTGTCGGCCGCCGGGTCCCCCTCGTCGCGCACGATCACCCAACGTTTGATCTGCCGCTCCACCGGCTGGCGCTCAAATCCGAGGAACACCTTCATGGCCAACAGCAGCGCCGCCAGCGCCAGCAGATAGGCGACGATTGTGGTCACCGTGTTGTCCGCGATGCCCTGCGGATCCTGGGTGAAACTCGTCGCGATCGAGAACACCGACACCGCGGTGCTGAAGATCCAGACGATCCACCACACCACGATCGGCCGGCGCAGCCCTGTCAGTCGCTCCTCGACACGGGCCAACTCGATCACGAACACCGGCGCCCACGCCAGATTCACCAGCGGCACAAGGCAACCCGCCCGCAGCGCCCAAATCGGGCGTGGATCGTCGCGCCCGTGGTGCGCGA
>JAVRPG010000849.1:0-4142 GCA_032162325.1 Mycobacterium sp.
TCGGGTTCGTCGACGAGGTAGACCACCCGGCACGGCGCCCGCACCGGACCCAGGTGCACGATCACCTGCGACCCCTCCGCGGCGACTTCGGTCGTCGCCTCGACCCGCAGACCGGCGCCGCGCAGCATGCCCCACCGCATGCCCCTGTCGGCGGCCTCCTCGAATCGGCTCCGTCCGAGCCCGATGACGGCCGACTTCTGCACGTGGTGGTATCCGGCGGGCAGCGGCCCCGCCGAGGCGCCCACTTCGGCATAGGTCAACGGCAGCGCAGCCAGATCGCTCAACTTCACAGGGACACCATGTCATCGCGGGCGTACGGTCGGAAAAATGACCACCCACAGCATCGCTCAAGCATCAGGAACATTCACCATCGGCGGCGACCTCACAGTCAACCGCTTGGGATTCGGCGCGATGCGCCTGACTGGAAAAGGTGTGTGGGGACCGCCCGACGACCCGGATGAATGCATTCGCGTCCTGCGTCGCGCCATTGAACTCGGCGTCAACTTTATCGACACCGCCGACTCATACGGCCCGTATGTGTCCGAGAGACTGATCCGTAAGGCGCTGCATCCGTATGACGGCGTCGTAATCGCGACGAAAGCGGGACTCCTGCGCACCGGGCCCGACGTATGGCCGGTCCTCGGCTTCCCCGCCTATCTGCGCCAGGAATGCGAGATGAGCCTTCGCCGCCTCCGCGTGGACACCATTGACCTGTTCCAGCTACACCGCATCGACGACAAGTTCCCCGCCGAGGACCAGATCGGCGAACTCGTCGCGCTGCAGCAGGAAGGCAAGATCCGCCACATCGGCCTATCCGAGGTCAATGTGGAGCAGCTCGAGGCCGCCCAGAAGGTCGCGACCATCGTGTCGGTACAGAACATGTACAACATCACCGTTCGCTCCGCCGAGCCCGTCCTCGATGCTTGCCAGGCGAAGGGCATCGGGTTCATCCCGTGGTTCCCGCTGGCGGCCGGTCCTCTGGCCGCGCCCGGCGGGCCGCTGCAGCGCATCGCCGACAACCACCACGCCACCCCGTCCCAGCTGGCACTGGCGTGGCTGCTGAAGCGCTCTCCGGTCATGCTGCCGATCCCCGGCACGTCGAAGGTCGCGCATCTGGAGGAGAACGTCGCGGCCGCTGAGATCGAGCTGTCCGACGAGGAGTTCGAGACCTTGAGCAACGCCGCGTCCTCTGGTTGAAACGATCTGTGCGCTACTCGCCGATGACGCGCAGGTTGTAGGCCGCTTTGAGCTCGGCGACCCAGTCGTCGAAGAATTGAATACCGTGCGGTTCGCCTAGCGGGAAAGTTCCTACAGGCAGCACTAACTGGACACAGTGACCACTTATTCCGTTCGGGCCACTAGATTGGCCTCATGCTGACCCGGCCCGAGCTCCTCAGCGGACAACCGGCAGCCTCCGCTGAGGTACCCGAGCGCGCGGACGCAGCGCGTAACAGGACCCGCGTGCTGGCCGCGGCGGCCGATCTTTTCGCCACTCGCGACCCGCGCACGGTGACGATGGACGACATCTCAAAGGCGGCCGGGGTCGGGCGCGCGACGGTGTACCGGCGATATCCCGACACCTGGTCGATAGCCGTCGCGCTGCTGGACGAGCACGAACGAACATTGCAAGGGCGGCTGCTGCGCGGCGATCCGCCGTTGGGTCCAGGCGCGCCATCGGCTAGCCGGCTCGCTGCGTTCTACGCCGCGATGGTTGAACTGCTCGATGCCCATGCGGATCTGGTACTGGGCACCGAGACGGGCGGAGCACGATTCGCGACCGGGGCGTATGGATTCTGGTCGGCGCACGTGCGCTCACTTCTCGTCGACGCTGGTATTGCCGATCCAGACGGACTGGTCGACACTCTGCTGGCACCGGTTTCCGCCGAGGTTTACATGCACCAGCGCGCCCGCGGCCTGACGTCGGCGCAGATCACCGACGCGCTCTCACGCGTCGCCCATGGGGTGCTCGGCGACACCCGTTCGCGGCATCCGGTGCGCCGTCCGGCGCAGCGAGCAATACCTTGATGGGGTGACCACCGAATTCGCAGAGGAGCATCGCGGCGGCGATTTCAGCCCGATCGAGCCCACCACCCGTGGCGGGCAGGACTACGGCAGGTTCGTTGAAGCGGTAAGGACGCTGCAGGACCGTGCCCGCGCGGTCGACGCGCCTGACGAGGTGATCACCGAGGCTGCCGGCCTGGTCGAGGCCGCGTCGAATCTGCTGTTGCCCTACGAGACCGACGAGTGGTCGTCGCCGTCGGGCCGCCGCATGGACCTGCCGAACCGGGGGAGCGTGCTGGGCATCCCGGCGAAGTACGAGAAGACCGAAGACCGGATTCGCGGAGTCACGCAGTTCCGCCGCTTCCACCTCGGCCGCAACGGTGCCGTGCACGGCGGGTGCATTGCGCAGCTGTTCGATTCACTGCTCGGCTACACCGCGTTCAGGCTTACCCGCAGCCTCTATCAGCGCACCGCGTTCTTGCATGTCGACTACCGAGCTATCGTGCCGATCGAAACGGAACTGCAGGTCGACGCCGGTGTCGACCGCGTCGACGGACGCAAGATGTTTCTCGCGGGACGGCTGCTCAACGGGGAAGCCGTGCTGGCCGAAGCCAACGCGCTGTTCGTGAAGCTGAACCCGGGACAGCCATGAAGCGACGCTGGGCGCAGTGGCGCGACCGGCTGCGGGAGCGGCCCGCGGCCGAGTTCGGCTACCGCATCGCGGTCGCCGTCATCGGCTTGGCGGTGCTCGCGGTCGGCATTCTCGCGATCCCGTATCCGGGGCCGGGCTGGGCGATCGTGTTCGTGGGGCTGGCGATTCTGGCTACCGAATTCGACTGGGCGCGGCGGCTGCTGGCCTACACGCGCAAGCGCTACGACAAGGTGATGGCGTGGTTTCGCCGCCAGGGGCTGTGGGTGCAGGCCCTGGGCGCGGCGTTAACCGGGGTGATTGTCGTGGCGACGCTGTGGTTGCTCGGCCCGGTCGGCTGGTCGGCGGAACTCGTCGGGCTGGAACACGAGTGGCTGAAGAGCCCTATTGGCCTGGGGGCATGACCATCCGCACCGATAGCATGGTCGCGTTCAGTGCCGACCCGCACACCGCCCGTATCACCGAAAGTTTGGAGAGTCACCGATGAGCGCGCCCGCCAGCCCCGCCCCAGCAGCCCCGATCCGGGTCGCTGCCGGGACCACCGCCGGGGCAGCGGTCCGTGACGCCGGCCTGCCAAGCCGGGGCGCTGCGGACGCGATCGTCGTCGTGCGCGACGCCGACGGCCGACTGCATGACCTGTCCTGGACGCCGGACAGCGACGTCGAGGTGACGACGGTGCCTGCCAACACCGACGACGGTCGCAGCGTCATCAGGCACTCGACGGCGCACGTGCTGGCGCAGGCGGTGCAAGACATGATCCCGGAGGCCAAGCTCGGCATCGGGCCGCCCATCACCGACGGCTTCTACTACGACTTCGACGTGCCGCGCGCGTTCACCCCGGAGGATTTGGAGGCGCTGGAAAAGCGCATGCGCCAGATCGTCAAGGAAGGCCAGCTGTTCTCGAGGCGCGTCTACGAGTCCAAAGATGAAGCCCGCGAAGAGCTCGCGAACGAGCCGTACAAGCTCGAACTCGTCGACGACAAGTCCGGCGACCCCGAGGTGATGGAGGTCGGCGGCGACGAGCTCACCGCCTACGACAACCTCAATCCCCGTACCCGGGAACGGGAATGGGGCGATCTGTGCCGCGGGCCGCACATCCCGACGACGAAATACATTCCGGCGTTCAAGCTGACCCGCAGCTCCGCCGCGTACTGGCGCGGCGACCAGAACAACGCCAGCCTGCAGCGCATCTACGGCACTGCTTGGGAGTCGCAGGAGGCGCTCGACAAGCACCTCGAGCTGATCGAGGAGGCTGAGCGCCGCGATCACCGCAAGCTGGGCACCGAGCTGGACCTATTCTCGTTCCCCGACGAAATCGGTTCGGGCCTGGTGGTTTTCCACCCGAAGGGCGGCATCGTGCGCCGTGAGCTCGAGGACTACTCGCGGCGCAAACACATCGAAGCCGGTTACGAGTTCGTCAACACCCCGCACATCACCAAAGCGCAGTTGTTCCACACGTCGGGACACCTGGACTGGTACGCCGACGGCATGT
>JAVRPG010000850.1:0-2808 GCA_032162325.1 Mycobacterium sp.
ATCGATTTCCGTGGCGGTGACACCGGACGACCTCTACGCGCTGGTGTCGGACGTGACCAGGATGGGCGAGTGGAGCCCGATCTGCCGGGCCTGCTGGTGGGACGAGGGAGACGGTCCACGCGTCGGCGCCTGGTTCACCGGCCGCAACGAGCTCCCGGAGCGGACGTGGGAGACACGCTGCAAGATTATCGCCGCGGATCCCGGTCGGGAGTTTGCGTGGGTGGTCAACAAGGGATGGGTTCGGTGGGGGTACACATTCGAACCCGAGGACGGAGGCACCCGGCTCACCGAGTCGTGGGAGTTCCTGCCCGCAGGCATCGCCGGGTTCCGTGAGCGGTTCGGCGCGCAGGCCGATGCGCAGATCGACATTCGGCGCGCGGCGGCCAAGAGTGGTATCCCGGCCACGCTGGCGGCGATCAAGAAGGACGCAGAAGCAGGCTGATCAAAACGCTCCGGCGACGCCCGACAGCCCGGTTCGTGAGCGACGCCGTCATCATCTCTTGGCGGCCGCGGAGAGCTAGCCGTTCAGACCTGACAGCATGGCGGGTGGTTGGCCGCCGAGTGCATTGGGCTGCGATGCGGCCGTGACCTGCGGCCGACCGTCCTCGCGCACCATGCCCAGGGCTAGGTTGAGACCACGAGCGACTTCATCTTCGAGCTGTTGCGCCGTTTTCTTCTCGACCGCCTGGATCGCCCCGGGGACATCGCAGACGGCCTGCGCTAAGCAGTTGTTGGGCTACTTAACAATTAGCCGTTGGTAGAGCTCATGCGAAGCCTGCTCTATCCAGCCGCGCGCCAGCTTTCCGTCCTCGTCCACTTGCCAGATCGAGATACCCGTCATCGCGACGGGGTGCTGGTCGGCTTTCCCGCCGAAGATGCCGTTGTTCGTCCCTGTTAGGTACCACCTGGACGTAACTCGGGTCGCGTCCTCGTTCTGAAATGTCTCTATGGCGTCGACGTGCAGTTCGTTGACCCCTTCCAGAAAGTCTCGGATCCAGTCCTTGAAGTTGTCTTTTCCGAAGACTTTCCGGCCGCCGATCTCGACTATTATGTCGTCCTCGACGAACCGATCGACGGCGTCTGGGTCGTGCGCGTTCCAGACTTCGTCCCAGAATGCAATGACAGTCTGCGTTAATCGCATGTTGGACGAGCTCATGCGTACAGCGCCGTCGGTGAGCCTTTGGATTCACCCGTCGTGACATGCGTCGTTTTCTGCAAGGGATGGCTGAACATTGGGTGGTTCTCCTTCATCGATGGACCTCACAATGGCGCTCTGTTCGCGAAACTGATCAGTCGTTGGATCCGAAATGCGGTGCCCGGCTTATGTCTGCGCCGGGTGAGTCCATCGTTGAGCGAGCCATCGAGGCCGTCGATGTCACTGGTGACCACGTTCGGACGGGAGGGTTGTCCGCAGCGACCACGTCGCTCCGCCGGATGCGCGCGACCCGGCCGACGCGCGCCGGGTCGCGATTAAGTGGGCTCGCCCCACCGCCCATCCCCATGATCGCGGCGGCGTTCATCGGGCGTCGGTGTTCGATCTCCCGGTGCGAAGCCCGCCTGTCTGAGCATTCGGCGCAAGTCGACGATCGTCTGCTCATCGATGTCTTTTCCACGCGGTGCCTCGAGCACTTCAGTTTCGGGACCCAAAGTCACCTTGAATTTGCCGTTGCGCTCTTCGGTAGTCGTTCCGAGGTACTTGAGCAGTGACAAAACTTCGCGCCACTCGATATTGCCGCTGGCGGGGTGGCGAAAGATTTTCTCGAGCGCATCTCGATGATGACTACTGAGTAGCTCGTCCATGAGCCGTCCTCCCGAGCTGAATACGACGACTCCATCGTGTCACGGCACATCTCAGCGATGGTGTTCCCGGTCACAACAACGGCGACCGATGTTTGTCGCTGGAGCCATCGACCGGCAGGGGAACTCGTTGAACTATGAAGTCAGGACGATGCGGACCTGACTGGGCGGGAGGCCTTCGATGATGATGAGTCCCCTGCACAAAGCAGCCTGCGACCCTGACGTGAGCGCAACCGGGTACTTCAGGCCAAGTCAGCTCGTCGATCTGATCCACCAGAACACGAAGAGCTTCGGGGTGTTCCACCCCGGGTATCGAGCCGCGCACGCGAATGGACGCTTCTATGCGGGCACGTTCACACCGACCCTGCAAGCCAAGACCCTCTCGCGCGCGTTCCATCTCCAGCAAGACCCCGTTCCGGTCACGTCGCGCTTCTCATTCGGCAGTGGCAACGTCGACGAGAGCCTTGCCCACAACGTGCTGGACAGCGAAAAGCGTTACCGCGACCGCGAATTCATGCATCTTCTGAGGCTGGACAATGGCGAGCCGCTGGTGAAGGGCAAGAACGTCACCGGCTTCTCGTGGCCGGAAGAGGTAGCCGCGCAACGCGCTGACGCTGTGCCGTTCAGCCTGCAGGACGCACTCGAACGTCGCGGCTGCAAGTACAGCGTCGCCGACAAATCCTTTGGCACCCACGTCGTCACCGACGGCCGACTCATCACGGGCCAGAACCCGGCCAGCGCACGCGCGGTCGGGGAGGCCGTGGTCGCAGCACTGCAAGAAAGGTGAAACCATCATGGCCCACAACGCACAGCGAAGAATCGCGCGTTTCATCGAACCGTTCCGAGTCGACCCGGACTCGAAGGTGAACCTGGCGAAGGACTTCGATCCCGCCTTCGAAGCGGGGATCAAGAAGAAGGAGGACGGGGTCGCGCTGCTGGAGGAGGGGATCGAGCTCCTCGCGGAGTACCAGGCGCGGCTGGCCGCTCAGGACACGTACGGGGTCCTGGTTG
>JAVRPG010000851.1:0-2721 GCA_032162325.1 Mycobacterium sp.
GTGGCCAGCGCAGCGTGGCCGACGGATTGCTCGACCCAGGTCATCAACAGCTTGTCGAGCGATCCCCGCGGTCCGTGGGTGATGCCGTCGAGTTGCTCGGACAGCCGCCTGCGCACATGCAGCCGCAGCATCTCGGTCTGCACCCATGCCCAGGACAGCTCCTCGGGCGCCGTAACGTCCACGCGGGATGCCAACTGGCGCACCAGCTTCCCGTACCGGGCGGAGAATCCGAGAGTCGACGGCTCCCGCTCATGGCTGACGACCGTCATCGCCATTTTCCAGCCATCCCCCGGCGCGCCCACCATCTGGTCTGCAAGCACTCGGGCGCCGTCGAAGGCCACCTGACCGAATTCTTTGGTGACTCCGCTGATCATCTTCAGAGGTCGCTGCTCGATACCGGGCTGGTGCATCGAGACGATGAACGCCGAGATACCGCGATGCTTCGGCACATCCTTGTCGGTGCGCGCCAACAGCAGACACCAATCGGCGACGTCGGAGTAGCTCGTCCAGATCTTGTGCCCGTGGATGACATACTCGTCCCCCTCGCGGGTGGCCGTGGTCGTCAGCGACGCCAGGTCCGACCCCGCGCCGGGCTCCGAGAAACCCTGGCACCACCGTTCGGTGCCGTTGATCATGCCGGGAAGGAATCGCTGCTGCAGTTCCTTGCTGCCGTGATGACCCAGACCTACGACCAGGTAGCCGAGGCTGGGGCGCGCAGGCGCGCCCGCCTTCGCGATCTCCTCGTCGACGATGACCTCGTAGACCGGCGAAAGCTCCTGCCCGCCGTACTCCTTGGGCCACGACGTGCCGAAGAAGCCCGCCCCGTATAGCGCTTGATGCCAGTCGCCTTGGCCAGCCCAATACTCGTCGCCCGACGTCGGGAACTTGCCCTTCTGTTCGGTCAACCAGCCACGCAGCCTGGCCCGGAACGCGGCTTCCTCCGGCGAATCACGAAAGTCCAATGGAGAGCTCCTCCAGCTTCACCGGCCACAATTCGGTGGCGGTCAGCACTCGGCGCAGGTAGACGTGCGCGAGGCATTCCCACGTGTTGCCGATGCCACCGTGGACCTGGATCGACGTCTCGCAGACCGTCAATGCCGCACGCGCACAGTAGATCTTGGCCACCTTCCCCGCCTCGATCGCCTCAGCGACAGGCAACTCGTCGACGGCCCATGCGGCGTGGCGCAAAACGCTGATCGATCCTTCGATCAGGGCAAGGCTCTCGGCCAGCAGGTGCCCAACGGCCTGATAGGACCCGATGGTCGCGCCATACTGTTCGCGGACCTTGGCATACTCACAGGCCAGCGCATGCGTGCCGCGCGCGGCACCGACCAGGTCGGCGCACGTGGCGGCCAGCGCCAGCGCATGCCAGCGGCAGCCGTCCTCCTCCGAGAGCTCACCCAGCTCAGGAGGCGACTCGACCACTCCGGCAACGCTTTTCGTCAGATCGACCGACTCCCGCTCTGCGGTCGGCACGGACGGCTCGCGACCGAGCGCACGCCTCAGGTCGTCGGCGAGAACCGGCCCGAGAAACGGCACGTCGACCAGGCCCCGCGCGAACTCCTCCGCGACGATGGCCACCTCGACCCCGGACGCGCCGTCGGACCGCAGTGTGCGAAATCCGGTAGCGTCGACGGCCTTCTCCAGCCGGGTGATCCGATTCGCGTCGTCGAGATCTGCGACCGAACCGGGCCCGAGATCGTCGGCCAGCTTGGCCGCGGCCTCCCGCAGCTGCTGCTGTTCACTGGTCAGACGGACGTCCACTGACGCTCCTTCAACACTCGGCGCAACACCTTTCCCGATGGCAGGCGCGGTATTTCGTCGACGAACACCACGCGGTTCGGTCGTTTGTAGGACGCCAGCCGGTCCCCGACAAGCGCGATGAGCTCGTCGGCATCGACCGGCCCGCATGTCTTGACCGCGGCGACGACGGCCTCTCCGTTCGCCGCGTCGGGCACCCCGAACACCGCACAGTCGTCGACGGCCGCGTGCCCGTGCAGCACTGCCTCGATCTCGGCGGGCGCGACCTGAAAACCCCGCACCTTGATCATCTCCTTGGCCCGGTCGGTGATCCGCAGCCAGCCGTCGACGTCCAGGTATCCAACGTCTCCCGTCCGGTACCAGCCGTCCGAAAACGCCTGCGCCGTCACCTCACTCGGCAGGTAGCCGGCCATCACCGAATCCGAGCGCACCTGGATCTCGCCCACCGCGCCCGGCGACAGCTCTTCGCCGTCCTCCAGTGACACGATTCGCACGCGCGCTCCTGGCACCGGCCGTCCGACGGTATCGAGCCGCGCGCCCTCGATTTCATTGCACGCGATGACCGGCAATTCGCTGGTCCCGTACGCGGTCACCCAACTCACCCCGGTTCTGCCGGTGACCGCTTCGGCCACGCTCTGTGTGACGGGCGTCGCGCACCACATGATGTAGCGCAACGACGACAGGTCATAGCTTTCCAGCTTCGGATGGGCGGCCAGCGCCAAAGCGATTGGCGCGACGGCCATCTCGATGGTGATCCGGTCCCGCTCGATGTGGTGCAGCATGAGGTTGATGTCGAAGCGGCGGTGCAACCGGATCCAGGCGCCGGTCTCGAGCGCCATCACGATGTTGAGCAACCCGAGGATGTGCGACGGCGGGGTCATGATCTGCATCCGGTCAGCCGACGACAGGTGCAGCGCGGCACGCCAGTGCCGCACCGCGACGGTGAACGACCCGTGGGTG
>JAVRPG010000852.1:0-6723 GCA_032162325.1 Mycobacterium sp.
CTCGATGTAATACGGCTCACACCTGAAAGTCAATAGTTTGTCCTGACATTAGGACTGCATATCAAATGTTAGGGTCGTCCATGCTGGTCAGAGTCAGAGAGGTGACAAAGCCATGAGCGGCTTCGAGCTTGCGGTCTCTTCCGAAATGGTCTTCACGGACCTGCCGATCATCGATCGAGTGCGGCGCATCCACGACATGGGCTTTGCCGTCGAGATCTGGAGCTGGCACGACAAAGACCTGCAGGCACTGGCCGACACCGGTGCCCGGTTCTCCTCCATGACGGGCTATCTGCATGGCGATCTCATCGACCCCGCCACCGCCGACGAAGTCGTGCGGACAGCCGAGTTGTCGATCAAAGCCGCTGAGACACTTGGTGTTCCGCGGCTGAACTTGCACACCGCCGAGCTGGTCGACGGCAAGGCGGCCCGGCGCCGCTACCGGGCCACCGGCGAGATGTGGACGACGGCGCTGCGCGCGCTGGAGCGCATCGGCGAGCTGGGCGCGGCGGCCGGCGTGACATTTTGCGTCGAGAACCTCAACACCATCGTCGACCACCCCGGCATCCCGCTGGCCCGCGCCAAGGACACGCTGGCCTTGGTGGAAGCCGTCGGCCATCCCAACGTGAAGATGATGCTCGACCTGTATCACGCCCAGATCGGCGAGGGGAACCTCATCGAGCTGATCCGACGCTGCGGCGACGCGATCGGCGAGATCCAGATCGCCGACGTGCCGGGGCGGTGCGAACCGGGAACCGGCGAGATCAACTACCCGGCGATCGCCCGTGCGCTGCGCGACATCGGGTACGCCGGCACCGTCGGGCTCGAGGCGTGGGCGTTGGGCGATAGCGCGGCGGCGCTGGCGGCGTTCCGCTCGGCGTTCGCGACCTAGCATCGGGTGTGTGTTCGATCAGCCGTTCGGGCGGCGGGCGCTATTGCGTGGTGCCGGGGTGCTTGGTGTGGCGTCGGTCGGTCTGTGGTCGGCGGGATGCGGTGACGACGACGCCGACGCGCTAACGTTCTTCTTCCAGGCCAACCCCGAAGAGGCAGACGCCAGGCTGCGGATCGTCCACGCGTTCCAAAGCGCGAATCCCGACATCCGGGTGCGCACGGTGTTGTCCGGGCCGGACCCGATGCAGCAGATGTCGACATTCTGCGCGGGCGGCAAGTGTCCCGACGTGTTGATGGCGTGGGAGCTGACCTACGCCGGGCTGGCCCAGCGCGGGGTGCTGGCAGACCTCAACACCATGCTGGCGCGAGACCCAGGCTTCGCCGCCCAACTGCGGGCCGACAGCATCCGTGACTTGTACGACACATTCGCGTTCGGCGGCCGCCTGTACGCGCTCCCCGAGCAGTGGTCCGGGAACTTCTTGTTCTACAACAAGGCACTGTTCGCCGAAGCCGGTTTGCCGCGCCCACCGGACCGTTGGGACAAGCCGTGGAGTTTCTCCGAATTCCTCACCGCCGCTGCGACTTTGACCAAGCGCGACAGCTCGGGCACCGTCACCCAGTGGGGCTTCGTCGACACCTGGGTCCCGTACTACTCGGCCGGACTGTTCGGAATGAACAACGGCACCCCGTGGTGCCGCCCGCGGACCAATCCGACTCACCTGAATTTCGACGACGATGCGTTCATCGACGGTGTGCAGTTCTATGCGGACCTGGCCAGCAAGCACGGGGTGGCGCCCAAGGCAGCCGATGTGCAATCGATCTCCACGATGGACCTGTTCTCATCCGGCAAGGCGGCCATGGCGCTGGGCGGACACTGGCGATACCAGACGTTTTCGAGTGCCGACGGCCTCGACTTCGACATCACCGTGCTGCCAGCGGGACCGAAAGGCCACGGCGCCCGCTCCAATATCGGCACCACCGGGCTGGCCATCGCCGAGAGCAGTACCCGCAAGCAACAGGCGTGGGAGTTCGTGAAGTTCGCGACCGGTCCGTCCGGGCAGGCGATGATCGGCGAATCGGGCCTGTTCGTGCCCGTGCTCACATCCGCAATCCAGTCCGCCGGATTCACCCGCGCCCACAACCGGATTCACAACCTCGCCGTGCTCACCGCCGGGCCGGCCCATTCGGGCTATCTACCGGTCACCCCGGTGTGGCAGAAGATCGACGCGCTGATGGACCGCGACATCGGGCCCGTGCTACGGGGCAGGCGGCCCGCGACCTCGCTGAAAACCGGGCTGTCCCGCGCCGTCGACCAGGTGCTGAGTAGCCCATGACCTCGATCGACGACGGACCAAGGCCGACCCGGCGACGCGAACGGGCCGGGCGGGCGTTCGTCGCGCCGAACCTGGCGGCGATCGCGGTGTTCATGCTGTTTCCACTCGGATTCTCCCTGTACATGAGTTTTCAGAAGTGGGACCTGTTCACCCCGGCGAGCTTTGTCGGGCTGGCGAACTTTCGCCGGCTACTCACCGCCGATCCGCTCTTCGCGATCGCGCTGCGCAACACCGTCATCTACACCGTCGGGACGCTCGTGCCGACGGTGCTGATCAGCCTGGTCGTCGCCGCCCTGCTGAACCGCAAACTCAAGGGAATCAGTGTTTTCCGCACGGTCGTCTTCGTTCCCCTCGCGGTGTCGTCGGTGGTGACGGCGGTGATGTGGCAGTTCGTGTTCAATACCGACGACGGGTTACTCAACACCATGCTCGGCTGGGTCGGGATCGGCCCGGTCCCGTGGCTGCTCGATCCGGGGTGGGCCATGGTCTCGCTGTGCATGGTCAGCGTCTGGAAGGGCGTGCCCTTCGCGACGGTGGTGTTGCTGGCCGCCATGCAAGGCGTGCCGCAGACGCTGTACGAGGCCGCCAGGATCGACGGCGCTTCTGAGATGCGGCAATTCGTCTCGATCACCGTGCCGCTCATCCGCGGGGCGCTGTCGTTCGTCGTGGTCATCTCGATCATCAACGCGTTCCAGGCTTTTGACCAGGTCTATGTGCTCACGGGTGGCCACGGCGGACCCGAGACGGGAACGTATGTGCTGGGCATCATGCTGTTCCAGAACGCATTTGCGTTCCTGGACTTCGGCTACGCGTCGGCCCTGGCGTGGGTGATGTTCGCGATCCTGCTCGGGCTGACGCTGCTGCAGCTGCGACTCACGCGGCGCAGCTCGCTGGAGCTGTGATGTCATATCTGACCCAATGCGCGAGGCGCAGCATCGTGAGGGGCGTTGCGCTGTATGCCGCACTGATCGGGGTGGCGTGGTGTGCGCTGTTTCCGATTCTGTGGGCACTGTCCGGATCCCTGAAGAAAGAGTCGGAGGTCGCCACGCCGACCCTGGTGCCGTCGCATCCGCAATGGTCCAACTACGGCGAAGTGTTCTCCCTGATGCCGTTCTGGCGGATGTTCCTCAACACCGTGCTATACGCCGGATGCGTGACGGCGGGCCAGGTCTTCTTCTGCTCGCTTGCCGGATACGCGTTCGCGCGGCTGCCATTCCGTGGCCGTGACACGTTGTTCGTCCTGTACCTGGCCACGTTGATGCTACCGCTGACGGTCACGGTGATCCCGCAGTTCATTCTGATGCGGACGTTCGGGTGGACCGACACCCCTTGGGCGATGATCGTGCCCGGCCTGTTCGGGAGCGCGTTCGGCACCTACCTGATGCGCCAGTTCTTCCGCACGCTGCCAACCGATCTCGAGGAAGCGGCCATTCTGGACGGCTGCACGCCGTGGCAGATCTATTGGCGGATCCTGTTGCCGCAGACCAAACCCGCGATCATGGTGCTCGCGGTGCTCACCTGGGTCAACGTCTGGAACGACTTTTTGTGGCCGCTGGTGATGATTCAGCGCCAGAGCATCGCGACGCTGAACCTCGGGCTGGTATGGATGCAGGGCCAGTACGTTTCCCGCTGGCCGGTGTTGATGGCCGCGTCCATCTTGATCCTGCTGCCTCTGTTGCTCGTCTACGCCATTGCGCAGCGCGCATTCGTGCGTGGCATCGCCGTCACGGGATTCGGCGGACGGTAGGCGATGACAACGGTGAGCTTCGAGCGCGCGACCCGGTGGTATCCGGGGACGTCTCGACCTGCTGTGGATCGCCTCGACCTGACCGCGGGCGACGGCGAATTCCTGGTCCTGGTCGGCCCGTCCGGCTGCGGCAAGTCCACGTCGCTGCGGATGGTGGCCGGGCTCGAGCCGGTGGATTCGGGGCGGATCCGCATCGGCGACCGCGACGTGACCCATGCCGACCCGAAGGACCGCGACATCGCGATGGTCTTCCAGAACTACGCGCTCTACCCTCACATGACCGTCGCGCAGAACCTGGCGTTCGCGTTGAAGATCGGCCGGATCCCGAGAGCCGAGGTCCGCGATCGGGTGCTCGATGCGGCGCGGCTGCTCGACCTCGAGCCTCATCTGGACCGCAAACCCAAGGATCTGTCCGGCGGACAACGCCAGCGGGTCGCGATGGGCCGCGCGATCGTGCGCCGCCCGCAGGTGTTCCTGATGGACGAGCCGCTTTCCAATCTCGACGCGCAGCTTCGGCTGCAGACCCGCAACCAGATCGCCGCGCTGCACCGCCGGCTCGGCACCACCACGATCTACGTCACGCACGACCAGGTCGAGGCGATGACCATGGGCGACCGTGTCGCCGTGCTGTGCGACGGGGTGCTGCAGCAGTGTGCCGCGCCGCGCGAGCTCTACCGCGATCCCACCAACGTCTTCGTCGCCGGGTTCATCGGTTCACCGGCGATGAACCTCTTCAGCCTCCCGGTGCTCGACGATTCGGTTGCATTGGGCGGCTGGGAGATCCGGGCGCCCCGCGGGATCAGCGGACCCGACGTCGTCGTCGGCATCCGCCCCGAGCACCTCGAGGTGCGCGGTATCGGCATCGAAATCGAGGTTGACGTCGTCGAAGAGCTGGGCGCAGACGCCTATGTGTACGGGCGCATCGTCGACAGCGCGACGCCGGTGATCGCCCGCACCGACGGGCTCGACCCGCCACAGCGGGGCAGCCGCGTTCGGCTCCAGCCTGTACCCGACCACATTCACTTCTTCGGCGCGGACGGCCTGCCGATTCGCTAGCGGTCCACCAAGGTGGTGTCGAAGTAGTAGCGCGACGCCCTGTAGCAATGGGTGCCGAACTCGACCGCGCGGCCAGAGTCGTCGAACGCCGTGCGCGCCATCGTCAGCAACGGCGCGTTGGGTTTCTCGTCGAGCAGCCGGGCCTCCGAACGGGTGGCCCCGCGTGCGCCTATGCGCTGGCGCGCCAGTCGAATGTGCACACCGCGCGCCCGCAGCGACTGGTACAGCCCGATGCGCTCCAGCTCGTCGGCTTCCGGCGCGATCTCGACGGGCAGATGGTTGATCATCACCGCCAGCGGCTCTCCGTTGGCGCAACGCAGCCGGTGAATCGACACCACCTCGCGGTCCTCGGCCAGGTTGAGTTCGCGGGCGACCTCTTCGTCGGGCGGCCCGACGCGGTAGTCGAGCAGCTGCGTGGTCGGCTCCTGGCCGGCGCGGGCGAGGTCGTCGAACAGGCTGGTCAACTCGACGCGACGGTGCACGGGATTCTGCACGACCTGCGTGCCCACCCCCCGCTTGCGCACCAGCAGGCCCTTGTCGACGAGTTCCTGGATGGCGCGCCGGGTGGTCGGCCGCGACAAGGTCAGCCGTTTTGCCAGCGCCAGTTCGTTTTCGAAGCGGTCGCCGGGCGCGAGTTCGCCGTCACGGATCGCAGCCTCGATGGCCTGGGCTAGCTGATAGTAGAGAGGGACAGGGCTGGACCTGTCGAGCTCCACCGTCAGGGGCACGTCGTCTCCGACCTCGTGTTGGACCAGATGAACAGTAGCTGCATACTAACATCGCATGATCGAAAGATAGAATGTCAGGACAAAGTGTTGACAGCGCCGCGTGGCGCGGGGCACAGTCGATAACGAGTCGATCACCTACACCCCCGGAAGGCTGACATTGGGTACCACGCAGCCGTTTGACGTCCTCGCCATCGGGCGCTGCGGCGTCGACATCTATCCCCTGCAGACCGGTGTCGGGCTGGAGGACGTCGAGACGTTCGGCAAGTTTCTGGGCGGCAGCGCCGCCAACGTCACCGTGGCCACGGCTCGGTTGGGCAACAGCGCCGCGCTGATCTCCGGCGTCGGCGACGACCCGTTCGGCAGGTTCGTCCGCGGCGAGCTGGCCAATCTGAATGTCGACAACCGCTACGTGGCGACCCACGGCGAGTACCCGACGCCGGTCACGTTCTGCGAGATCTTCCCGCCCGACAACTTTCCGCTGTATTTTTATCGCCGGCCCAGCGCGCCCGACCTGCAGGTCCGCGCCGACGAGATAGACACCGACGCGGTCAGCTCCGCCCGGCTGTACTGGTCGACGGTGACGGGGCTGTCCGAAGAGCCAAGCCGCAGCGCGCATTTCGCGGCCTGGGAAGCACGCCAGCGGGCTCCGTTCACGGTGCTCGACCTGGACTACCGGCCGATGTTCTGGGAGTCGCCGGCCGCGGCCACCGAGCAGGTTCAGCGTGCCCTGCAGCACGTGACGGTGGCGGTCGGCAACCGTGAGGAGTGCGAGATCGCCGTCGGTGAGCACAACCCACGCAAGGCCGCCGATGCGCTGCTCGACCTCGGTGTCGAGCTGGCGATCGTCAAGCAGGGTCCGCGCGGTGTGCTCGGCAAGACCCGGCACTCATCGGTGACGGTGGCGCCCAACGACGTCGACGTGGTCAACGGCCTCGGGGCGGGTGACGCGTTCGGCGGCAGCCTCTGCCAC
>JAVRPG010000853.1:0-3004 GCA_032162325.1 Mycobacterium sp.
CTGTCTCGGACTAGGGCGTCGCGCTCGTCATCGTCCGGGCCGAGGCGGTCCGGCCGGCCTAATGCGGCTCGTCACGATTGAGGGCGTAGGTCTCGGCCTGCAGCGCCCGGCGCGTCGGTGACGGTAGATGGGTCGAGGTCTTCCGAGGATGGAAGTTCCTACACACCCATCCGGAAGACCTCGACATGGACGACGTTACCGTCGGCGCCGGCTTCGCCTGCGCTGATCTGACCACCTTCTGCCGTCTCGACGAGCTCGGCCTTGAGGTCACCGGCCAACGACTCGACCCCGACAGAGCACTGCTCGCATGTCGTGTGGTCGAGCCGGATCAGTGGTGCCGGCGCTGTGGCTGCGAGGGCCTCGCGCGTGACACCGTGATCCGGCGGTTGGCGCACGAGCCGTTCGGTTGGCGGCCTACGACGCTGGCGGTCACGATCCGCCGCTACCGGTGCACCAGCTGCGGGCATGTCTGGCGCCAGGACGCGACCCAGGCGGCCGAGCCGCGAGCGAAGCTCTCGCGCCGTGGGCTGCGGTGGGCGCTGGAAGGGATCGTGTGTCAGCACCTCACCGTCGCGCGGGTCGCCGAGGGTCTCGGGGTCGCGTGGAACACCGCCAACGACGCGGTCCTAGCCGAAGGTAAGCGCACCCTGATCGAGGACCCCGCCCGGTTCGACGGCGTCGCCGCGATCGGCGTTGATGAGCACGTCTGGAGGCACACCAGGCGTGGCGACAAATACGTGACCGTGATCATCGATCTCACCGGGATCCGAGACGGGACAGGGCCCGCGCGGTTGCTCGACATGGTCGAGGGACGATCCAAGCAGGCGTTCAAGACCTGGCTCACCGAGCGACCCGAGGCGTGGCGCAAGGGCGTCGAGGTGGTCGCGATGGACGGGTTCACCGGCTTCAAGACAGCCGCTGCTGAGGAACTCCCGGACGCGGTCGCGGTCATGGATCCCTTCCACGTGGTGCGTCTGGCCGGCGACGCACTCGATCAGTGCCGCCGCAGGATCCAGCAGATCATCCACGGCCACCGTGGCTATAAGGACGACCCGCTCTACGCCGCGCGGCGGACCCTGCACACCGGCGCCGAGCTCCTCACCGACAAGCAGGCCCAGCGACTTCGCGGCCTCTTCGCCGCTGACGAACACGTCGCGGTCGAGGCGACCTGGGGGATCTACCAGCGGATGGTCGCCGCCTACCGTCACCCTAACCGCAAGGTCGGCAGGGAGCTGATGGTCAAGCTGATCGCCTCGGTCAGCCATGGCATCCCGGCCGGGCTCGGCGAGCTCGTCACGCTGGGCCGGACCCTGAAGAAGCGCGCCGACGACGTCCTGGCCTACTTTGACCGCCCCGGCACCAGCAACGGACCGACCGAGGCCATCAACGGCCGCCTCGAACACCTCCGCGGATCAGCCCTCGGCTTCCGCAACCTCACCAACTACATCGCCAGATCACTACTCGAGTCCGGAGGCTTCAGACCCCGACTACACCGTGGTCTGTGAAGAGCCACTTTGCCGGGGCCCTGCTCGGGCCGCGACCCCGCGCCAAGCAACCGTCGACGCCTTTGTCCGGGCGCGCTGGACCGCTAGCGCACGACTCGCGTACGCGCTGACGCTGGATCACCAGAAGGCGGAGGACCTTCGCACGGAGGACCTCGCGCAGGTTGCCTTAGAGGTGCTTCGACGAATGACGTACCTCCGGCCGAAGTCTCGTGTACTTTCTCGCTGAACCTGCACGCTGCTCTGGGAGAACAGGCATGAGAGTCCTCGGGATGATCTCCGGCACCTCCCATGACGGGATCGACGCCGCCGTCGTCGACTTCGAACTGGTCGACGCGACGTTGCACGGTGTTGTCCAACACACCTCGAGCACGCCGTACGCCGATCAGCTGCGAGCCCGGCTGGTTGACGCGTTGCCTCCGGCCACTACGACACTTGCCGAGATCTGCCGACTGGACACGCTCATCGGGCAGAGTTTCGCCGATGCTGCGGTCGCCGCGATCCAGGTGGCCGGCCCGGTCGACCTGATCGTGTCGCACGGGCAGACGGTGTTCCATTGGGTGGAGGACTCCGTCGCGCGCGGGACCCTGCAGATCGGCCAGCCGGCCTGGATCGCCGAGTACACGGGCACGCCGGTGCTGTCCGACGTACGGATCCGTGACATCACGGCCGGTGGACACGGAGCGCCGCTGGTCTCCGCGCTCGATACGTGGCTGCTGGCCGGTTATGACGGGACCGCGGCCGCGTTGAACCTTGGCGGCATCGCGAACATGACGGTCGTCCGCGGCCGTGACGACCTGGTCGCGTACGACATCGGGCCCGCCAATGCGCTGATCGATGCGGTCGTCACCAACAGCGGAGCCAACCCGCGCGGTTTCGACGTCGACGGCCTGATCGCCCGCTCCGGCAGCATCGACGTACAGCTCCTCGACATCCTGCTGGACGAGCCGTACTACCGGGAGACGGCTCCCAAGAGCACCGGCAAGGAGCTGTTCAACCTGGCCTATGTCGAAGAGGCCGTGGCGAGATCCGCAACGCGGCCTACCGTCGCCGACCTGGTGGCGACGGTCACCGAGCTCACCGTACGTACCGTCGCCCGGGACGTGCTGACGTACGGCGTGGACCTGCTCGTGGCCTCGGGCGGCGGCTGCCGGAATCCCGCGCTAGCAGAGGGCCTACGGCGCGCGCTGCCCTCGGTAACCGTCGTGTCCTCCGACGAGTACGGCGCCCCGGCGGACGACAAGGAGGCCATCGCGTTCGCGCTGATCGGCTGGTGCTCCGCCCACGGACTGCCGGGCACCGTCCCGGCCGGTACCGGTGCCCGAGGGGCGCGCATCCTCGGCACCTTCACCCCGGGAGCGGGCCCGCTGATCCTCCCGGAGCCCGCATCAACCGCACCCCTGGCACTCCGTCTCACCGTGTCGCGTTGACCGTGATCCCCGGGGTGCCACGTCTGCCTGAGCCACCCGCCGGACCGAGACGCTCTGGTGGTGATCGGTCCG
>JAVRPG010000854.1:0-8578 GCA_032162325.1 Mycobacterium sp.
ATGTACGCCGGTGGCAGTCCAGTCAGGTCGTCGGCTCGTGCCGGTGCCAGCGTCGCGGGCATAGTCGAGAGATCCAAATCGCCCACATACCAACGGGAAAACCCCTTGACCGCCGAGTGGTCGAGCAGCGGGGCGTTGGCGTTCTCTGCGAACGACGGCAGCGACGTGTCCCACGTCGTTGCGGGGTACCACAGCAGCTGGAATCGGATCGGCGGCCCGCCGGCGTCGCGTGCCAGCTGCGCCACCACCGCCGCCAGATTGCCACCCGCCGAGTCTCCTGCGACGGCAAGACGGTCGGGGTCGGCGCCCAGTTCCTCGGCGTGCGCGGCGGCCCATTGCGTTGCGGCCCAAGCATCTTCGACCGCCGCGGGATAGGGGTGCTCGGGTGCCAGCCGGTATTCCACCGACACCACCACCGCACCCGCTCCGACCGCGTGGTTGCGCGCGTCCCCGTCGTAGGTGTCGAGGTCGCCGACCGACCATCCGCCACCGTGCACGAAGACCACGACCGGCAGCGTTGCCTCGCTGTCCATCGGCGGCCGGTACACCCGGATCGGGATCGGCCCCGCGGGTCCGGCGATGGTGCGGTCCTCGGTGCGCACATCGGGATGGACCTGCCTTCGCGGCAGGTCGCGGAACCGTTGCCGCGAGGCCTCGGCACCTCCGTCGGTTGTCAACTGAAACGGAACGGCCTCCAGTACCTTCAGCAAGATGGCGTCGACGGCCGGTTTCTCCTCGGCAACGGACATGGAGACACGGTACGCACACTCGCGAACCAGGCGGCTGTGGTTGGCCGCCGCGATCGTCGGAGCCGGTTACGGCGTCTTCCTCATCGTCACCGCGCCTCGGATGCCGTCGGGTGCCGAACTCACCGGCCAGTTCGCGGTGCAGCCGGCCGTCAAGGCGTTGACGGCGGTGCTGTTGGCTGTCGCGGCGCTGACGCACCCCGTCGCGCGGGAACGCCGATGGCTCATCGCCGCCCTGCTGTTCTCGGCGGCCGGGGATTTTCTGCTGGCGATGCCCTGGTGGGAACCGTCCTTCGTGCTGGGCCTGGCCGCCTTCCTGGTCGCCCACCTGTGCTTCCTGGCCGTGTTGATCCCACTGGTCTCGCGGTCAGGGCCGCGTCTCGCGGCGGCCGCGGTCATGGTGCTGGCCTGCGTCGCGCTGCTGGTGTGGTTCTGGCCTCGACTGCTCGCCGAGGGCATGGCCGTGCCGGTCACGCTCTACATCGCGGTGCTGGGCGCGATGGTGTGCGCGGCGCTGCTTGCCTGCCTGCCCACACCGTGGACGGCGCTGGGCGCGGTGTGCTTCGCGGTGTCCGACGCAATGATCGGCATCGGCAGGTTCGTGCTGGCCCCAACAAACACCGAGGCGTTGGCAGTGCCGATCTGGTGGGCCTACGCCACGTCGCTGGTGCTCATCACGGCGGGCTTCTTCTTCGGCCGCGTGTCTGTGCGGTCTGCTACAGCTTCTTAAGTGACGACCACCCGGCAGCAGGCAGAACACGAGCCCATCGCGCGTGTTCTGCCGATGCTGTCGGTGCCGCACCTGGACCGCGAATTCGACTACCTGGTGTCCGCCGAGCAGTCGGACGACGCGCACCCGGGCGTGCGCGTGCGAGTGCGATTCCACGGCCGCCTGGTCGACGCTTTCGTTCTCGAACGGCGTTCGGACACAGACCATGTCGGCAAGTTGGGCTGGCTGGACCGCGTCGTGTCGGCCGAGCCCGTGCTCACTCCCGACGTGCGCCGGCTCGTCGACGCGGTGGCCGCGCGCTACGCGGGCACCCGCGCCGACGTGTTACGGCTGGCCGTCCCGCCGCGGCACGCCAACGTCGAAAAGCAAACCGCCCCTGAGCCGGCGCCGCTTACCGTCAAACCCGTCGACACGGCCGCCTGGTCCGCCTACGGGGGCGGCGAGAAGTTCCTCGCCGCCCTGTCCGACGGCCGCGCCGCCCGCGCAGTCTGGCAGGCCTTGCCGGGGGAGCAGTGGGCAGACCGCCTCGCCGAGTCCGCCGCGATGACGGTGAATTCCGGTCGGGGCGTGTTGGCGATCCTGCCCGACCAGCGCGACGTTGACGCGTTGTACGCCACCGCAATTCGGCATGTCGACGAGGACAGGGTGGTCGCGCTGTCCGCGGGCCTGGGGCCCGCGCACCGCTACCGCCGCTGGCTGTCCGCGCTGCGCGGCAGCGCTCGCATGGTCATCGGCACCCGCAGCGCCGCGTTCGCGCCCGTCGCCGACCTCGGCCTGGTCATGGTCTGGGACGACGGCGACGACACCCTCGCCGAACCACGCGCCCCCTACCCGCACGCCAGGGAGGTGGCGATGCTTCGCGCCCACCAACTGCGCTGCGCGGCACTGATCGGCGGCTACGCCCGTACCGCCGAGGCGCAGGCGCTGGTGCGCAGCCGATGGGCCCACGATCTGGTCGCGGCCCGTCCCGTCGTGCGAGCCCGCTCACCGCGCGTCGTCGCACTCGACGACAGTGGCCACGAGCAGGAGCGTGACCCCGCCGCCCGCACCGCCCGGCTGCCGTCGCTGGCGTTGCGGGCCGCGCGGACCGCGCTGCAGGCCGGCCTGCCGGTGCTGGTTCAGGTGCCGCGCCGCGGCTACGTGCCCGCGCTGGCCTGTGCACGCTGCCGGACCATCGCGCGCTGCAGGCGCTGCACCGGACCGCTCTCGCTGCCGGACCGCGACGCCGCAGGCGCGGTGTGCCGATGGTGCGGGCGTGAGGAGTTGGCGCTGCGCTGCGCGCGCTGCGGGTCCGACGCGGTGCGCGCCGTGATCGTCGGCGCCCGGCGCACCGCCGAGGAACTCGGGAAGGCGATTCCCGGCATCTCCGTGATCACTTCGGGTGGTGACGCGATGGTGTCCGCGGTGCCCGGCGAACCGGCCGTCGTCGTCGCGACACCGGGCGCTGAGCCTGTCGCCGCGGGCGGCTACGGGGCGGCCCTGCTGCTGGACGGCTGGGCCCTGCTCGGCCGCCAGGATCTGCGCGCGGCCGAGGACACCCTGCGACGCTGGATGGCCGCGGCGGCGCTGGTGCGGCCCCGCGGCGACGGCGGCATCGTCACGGTGGTCGCCGAGTCGGCGATCCCGACCGTACAGTCGCTGATCCGGTGGGATCCGGTGGGGCATGCCGACTCAGAGCTCGACGCGCGCGCCGAGGTCGGCCTGCCGCCCGCGATGCACATCGCCGCGGTCGACGGCGCGCCTGCGGCCGTCAACGCCCTGCTCGACATCGCCGAATTGCCCGAAACGGCAGAGCTTCTCGGGCCCGTCGACCTGCCGGCCGGTGCCCGCCGCCCGCCCGGGGTTGCCGCCGACAGTCCGGTGAGTCGGATGCTGGTGCGCGTTCCCCGCGATGGCGGGTTGGCGCTCGCCGCGGCGCTGCGACGGGCCACCGGCGTGTTCAGCGCGCGCCACGACCAACAGCCGACCCGTGTGCAGATCGATCCGCTCCACATCGGGTAGGTCCAACTTTGCGAAACTTGACCCTATTGCACATAGGGTAGTGCGGACACGGCGACTCGTGCCGATCAGGAGGTGGCCATGCGGCGGGTGATCCGGTGGCTGATCCCGTTGGCGCTCATCACCTTTGGACTGCTGTGGCCCCTGGTGATCCAGGGCGGGTCGGAGGCCTCCGACATCGAGGACCCGGTCGTCTTCAGCAATTACAAGGCGGACTTCGTCGTCAACCGGGACGGCCAACTCGACGCGGTGGAGAGGATCACCGCCGAGTTTCCCAGCGGCAGGCACGGCATCTTCCAGTGGTGGGATATCGCGAACCAAAACAATCCCGGGCTGCGACAAAAGCCCGAGATCACGTCGATCCTGCTCGACGGCGAGCCCGTCTCGTACCAGATGATGTGGGAGGGCGGCGAGCGATTCCGGGTGGCCAAGATCGGCGATCCCGACCGCACCTTGACCTGGGGAGCCCACGTCTTCGAGATCCGCTACAGCATCCCTGGCGTCCTCGACCCCGGAACGACGGGCGCCAATAAGACTTTCGCCGCATCGACCGGACAGCCGTCCGCGTCTCCGTCGGTGTTCTTCTGGAACGTCGTCGCCGGATCCTGGAACAACAAGATCGAGCGGGCCGACATCTCCGTCACCCTGCCCGGCGATGTCGGCCGCGTGCAGTGTTCCGTCGGTGTCGGGGTGGGCCGGGAATGCCAAGACGCGACCATCGACCGGGACACCGTCACGTTTTCGGCGATCAACCTTGCGCCACGCACCCCGGTGACGGTACGGGCCGGCGTCGACGTGCCGACACCGCCGCAGGTCACCCTGCCGTGGCCGTCCACCTGGGACCGCATCCTGGGCCAGTCGGTGACCGGCATGGTGTGGATCGCCGGCCTCACAGTGGCGTTCGGGCTCGGCGCGTTCCTCTCGTACCGCACCACCGTCGAACCGTCACCCGGATTTCCCTTGCAGTACGCGCCTCCGCCGGGCCTCGGGCCCGTCCAGACCGAATACATCCGCACCGAGACCGTTCCAAAGAACGGGCTGACCGCGACGTTGTTCCACCTCGCCGAGCGCAAGCTGATCGACCTGCGTCAGGTCAACGAAAAGCAGTGGAACATGCGCGGAACCACCGAGCCCGGCGCGTGGGCCGACGTCGATCCGGTAAGCCGGGCAGTCGGGCATGCGCTCGGGGTTACCCACGCGGGCAAGGAATTCGAGGCCGGGCACACCGTGAAATCCGGCCAAAAGCTGAACAGGGCCAAGACGGATATGGCCAAGGCCGTCGAGAAATGGGCATTCGACGACGGCCTCATGGTCAAGCGCAAGAAGGAAATGTGGGTGCGCACCGCCAACGCGATCGCATTCATCCTGATGGTGTGTGGCTTCTTCCGCTGGGGCTTTCCGACCACGAGCTGGGCCCTGCCGTTCGCGGCGTTCTTCCTGTTCTCCCTGCGCGCGTGGGGCGACGGGGTGGGCACCCGACGCACCGAGACGGGTCGCGAAGTGTGGTCGCGCGCCGGGGGATTCCATCGCATGCTGACCACTGATTCGGCCGAGGCGCGCTTCGACTTCGGCGCGCGCAAGGAGCTCTACTCCGCCTATGTCCCGTTCGCGGTGGCCGCGGGTGCCGCCGCGCTATGGGCGAAGAAGTATGAAGCATCGACGGGTACGGCTGCACCACAACCGGATTGGTACAGCTCATCGTCCACGACCACCGGGTGGGGATTCGTCGGCGGCTCCGGGGGATCGAGTTTCGACAGCTTCGACTCGGCGTTGTCGTCGTCGATCGGCGCGTACACGGCGTCGCAGTCGTCGTCCGGTAGTGGCGGCGGCTCCAGCGGTGGTGGCGGCGGCTTCAGTGGCGGCGGTGGTGGCGGTGGTGGCGGCGGCGGTGGTGGTGGAGGAGGTGGATCATGGTGAGGTTCCTGCTGATCATCGTCTTGGTGCTGGCGGTGCTGGTGCTGATCGGTTTCGTGATGGGCTACAACAAGATCCGCGCCGCCGACGTCCGCGTCGCCGAAGCCCTCTCCGGTATCGATGTGGAGTTGACGCGCCGCGCGTCGCTGATCCCCAGCCTCGTGCACACCGTGCAGACGTTCGCGGCCCACGAGAAGGGCATCCTCGATCACGTCACGGACGCCCGTGCGGCGCTGACGTCGGCGACGACAGGGAAGTCGGTGGCACAGCGCAGCGCCGCGGAGAAGGAACTCGATACCGCGCTCGCGCCGCTGCTGGCGCTCCGCCAGAGCTACCCGCAGCTGAACTCTTCGAACAATTTCCTGAACCTGCAGGACAACCTCGCCGACACCGAGAACACGCTGGCCTTCGCGCGCCAGTACTACAACGACGCGGTGGCAGGAGTGAACCGGCTGATCAGCACCATCCCGTGGATGTTCGTCGCACCGATGGCGGGGGTGTCGGAGCGCGAGTACTACCAAACGCCGCGCTAGCCGTCTCTACACTGGCGCGGTGCGCATCGTCTTCGCCGGCACTCCCGAGCCCGCGCTGCCGTCGTTGCGCCGGTTGATCGACTCGCCGCGCCACGACGTTGTCGCGGTGCTGACCCGCCCGGATGCGGCGTCGGGCCGACGGGCCAAGCCGTCGCCCTCCCCAGTGGCCGAGCTGGCCCTCGACCATGGCATCCCGGTGCTGCGGCCGCAGCGCCCCAACTCCGAGGAGTTCGTCGCCGAGCTGACGGAGCTGGCTCCGGAGGCGTGCGCGGTCGTCGCCTATGGCGCGCTGCTGTCCGAGCGGCTGCTGGCGGTACCCACGCATGGTTGGGTCAATCTGCACTTCTCGCTGCTGCCCGCATGGCGGGGCGCGGCACCCGTGCAGGCGGCGATCGCCGCCGGCGACACGGTGACCGGTGCGACGACGTTTCAGATCGAGCCCGCGTTGGACTCGGGTCCGGTCTACGGTGTCGTGACGGAGGCGATCCAGGCCACCGACACCGCTGGCGATCTGCTTGAGCGGCTCGCGGTTTCGGGAGCGGCGCTGCTCGAAACGACGCTCGACGGCATCGCCGACGGATCGCTGACCCCGGTGCCGCAGCCAGCGGACGGCGTGACCATCGCCCCGAAGATCAGCGTCGACGCCGCGCGGGTGCGGTGGGACCTGCCTGCCCACGTGGTCGACCGGCGTATCCGTGCGGTCACGCCCAACCCCGGAGCCTGGACGATGATCGGCGATTTGCGCGTCAAGCTGGGCCCGGTCACTGTCGACGACACCGCAAACACTTTGGCGCCCGGCGTGATTCGCGTCGAGCGCGACGGCGTGCGGGTGGGCACGGCGTCGGAGCCGGTGGTGCTCGGTCGCATCCAGCCGCCGGGCAAGAAGCCGATGAACGCCGCCGACTGGGCCCGCGGTGCCCGTCTCGAGGAAGCCGCGCGGGCCCAGTGACCAAGCCGAGACGCCCGCAGCGACGCAAACCGCTTGACCCCGCGCGCCAGGCGGCATTCGACGTGCTGCGTGCGGTCTCGGAGCGCGACGCCTACGCCAACCTCGCCCTGCCCGCCCTGCTTCGCGAGCGCGGAATCACCGGCCGTGACGCGGCGTTCGCGACCGAGCTGGCGTATGGCACCTGCCGCACCCGCGGCCTGCTCGACGCGGTCATCAGCGCGGCCGCGGGTCGACCGCCCGAGAACATCGACCCCGTGCTGCTGGATCTGCTGAGGCTTGGCGCCTACCAACTGCTGCGCACGAGGGTCGAACAGCACGCCGCGGTGTCCACCACAGTCGAGCAGGCGGGCATCGAATTCGATTCTGCGCGAGCCGGTTTCGTCAACGGCGTGCTGCGTACCATCGCCAGGCGCGACGAACGGTCCTGGGTCGAGGAGCTCGCCCCGCCCGCCGACAGCGACCCGGTTGGGCACACCGGCTTTGTGCATGCCCATCCGCGCTGGATTGCGCAGGCCTTCGCCGACGCCCTCGGCGCGGACGCGCGGCAGCTGGACGCGCTGCTGACCAGCGACGACGAGCGCCCTTCGGTGCATCTCGCCGCACGGCCAGGCGTGCTGACCGCCGAGGACCTGGCCGGACAGGTCAACGGCACGGTCGGCCGCTACTCGCCGTACGCCGTCTACCTGCCCGGTGGCGACCCCGGCCGTCTCGAGTCCATCCGCGACGGCGCCGCGCTGGTGCAGGACGAGGGCAGCCAGCTGGTGGCGCGGGCGATGACACTTGCCGAGCTGGACGGCCGGGACACAGGCCGATGGCTGGACCTGTGCGCCGGGCCGGGTGGCAAGACCGCGCTGCTGGCCGCGCTCGCGGCGGCGGACGAGAGGAGCACCAGTGGCTTGGGCAGAGTCGCGCAGGTCACCGCGATCGAGCCCACCGCCAGGCGCGCAGACTTCATCGAGCAGAACACCCGCGGTCTACCGGTTGAGGTGCTGCGCGTCGACGGCCGCGACCCCGGGCTCGAACGGGGCTTCGATCGCGTGCTCGTCGACGCGCCGTGCACCGGGCTTGGCGCGCTGCGGCGCAGGCCAGAGGCCCGCTGGCGGCGTCAACCCGGCGATGTGCCACAGCTGGTCAAGTTGCAGCGTGAGCTGCTGGCCTCGGCGATCCGGCTGACCCGTCCCGGCGGTGTGGTGCTGTATGCGACGTGCTCGCCACACCTTGCCGAAACGGTCGGGGTCGTCGCCGACGCGCTGCGCCGCCACCCGGTCACGGCGCTCGACACCCGGCCGCTGTTCGATCCGGTCGACGACCTTGGTGACGGGCCCTACGTGCAGCTCTGGCCGCACCGGCACGGCACCGATGCGATGTTCGCGGCCGCCCTCAAAGTGCGATGAGCGCTTGCGCGAAGAGCCAACAGATAGGGTGACGTCCATGTCAGGACCGCTGATCGCGCCGTCGATCCTGGCCGCTGACTTCGCCGAGCTCGGAGACGAAGTCGCCGCGGTGACCGGCGCCGACTGGTTGCACGTCGACGTGATGGACAACCACTTCGTGCCCAACCTGACCATCGGGCTGCCCGTCGTGGAGGCTTTGCTCAAGAGAACCGATATTCCGATGGACTGCCATCTGATGATCGACAACCCCGATCGGTGGGCGCCGCCATACGCCGAGGCGGGCGCCTACAACGTGACGTTTCACGCCGAGGCCA
>JAVRPG010000855.1:0-2618 GCA_032162325.1 Mycobacterium sp.
GACCGTCAGCGGCGACCCCAACTCCACCGGCGATGTCTCGATCACCGGAACTGCGGGCACCAACACGACCTCCAGCTCCAAGAACGACAGCAACGGCTTCGTCGGCATCTCTGCCGCCACCGCGAACACGGACCAGTACCTGAGCGACTCGGTCTACGTCGGCGCCAACAGCCGCATCGTGGCTACGCACAACGTCACCCTCGCAGCCACCGCGAGTCCGCAGGCCACCGGCAACAGCCATTCCAAGGGTGGTGGCTTCGTCGGGACGGCCAATGCGCACACCAGCTCGACGATCGACTACCAGACCTCCGCCTCCGTCCTGGCTGGCGCCTACGTCCAGGCCAACGGACTGATCGCCGTCACCGCGCAGACGACCACGCGTGAGACGACGACGGCCACCGGCGACGGCCGAGGGTTCGGTGGCGATGGCCGTGCGACCGCGAGCTCCTCGGTGGGTGAGAACGGCCACGGCGCCACGGACGCCGTCGTGCTCGGCGCCGGCGCGACGCTGTTCGCCGACCGGGTCAGCCTCTCGGCCCTGGTCGCGGGCTTGTACGCACACTCCAGCGCCGCCGGCTACGGATCTGGCTTCTACAGCGAAGGTCACGGCACCGCGGATACGGAGGTCAACGCCACCAACAACGTGACGATCAGAGGCGGGGGCGCCGCGGTGACCGGAATCGAGGGCGTCGACTTCATCACCAACTTCAACAACGTCGACACCTACGCTGACGGCTTCGCGCGCTCGACTGGACTGTTCGGTTTCGTCGACGGCACCGCCACCAACAACACCGACCTCCACACCACGGTCGAGGGCGATGCGACCGCGCTGATCACCGCCGGTCCGCGGGACCCGAACGGCGACCTCGCCCATCCGGGTATGACCCGCCTGGCGTTCTACGTCAGCACCGACAACGGCACGCTCAGCGTCGGCGAGAACGGGCACACGAGCAAGCGCTCGCTGGCCAGCGGCGGCGGCCATGACAACGGCGACGCCCAGAGCGACGCGCAGGAGCACAAGAGCATCCTGTTCAGCTCCGACGTGACGATTCTCTCCGGCCGCGACCCGCTGGGTCCGCAGGTCCTGATCGACGCGAACGGGAAGGTCGTGACCTCCCTTCAGGCGACGATCTACGACTCGCTGGGTCACGTTATAGCGCCGGGTATCGCGGTCCCCAGCCCCACGATCGTGGTCGGTGACATCTCCAATCCCGGGCCGGGCAACGTCGTCTTCCGGGCCAGCCACGCAAGTGACACCTACTTGATCACCGACATCAGCGGCGTCAGCGGAACTTGGACCTTCGACGACGCGCTGGCCAAGGTCGCGATCACCAACCTCTCCAACTTGGACATCCAGATCAACGACATCCGGGTGCTCAGCACCGCGGCGCCGATCGTTGACCTAGGCGGCGACTCCAACGTCACGGCCTTCACGTTCAACATCCACCGCACGCTCGGGCCGACGGCGGTCGACATCGAGAACCTGGGCACCGGCAAGGTCATCATCAACGGCACGATCGAGAACCCGATCGGCACCACGGTGATCCACAACGTCGGCGGTGCGATCCAGGCGAGCAACGCCCGGGGTGTCGCGGGAACCGTCGCGTTCCCCCAGACCAACCGTCCCGCGCCATGCGGGGGCGCCGACGGCCTCGCCGGGACAGCTCACTACTCGATGATCTGCACGAACATCCTCGTGTTGCGGACTGACTCGAGCGGACAGGACATTGGCCAGACTGGTGCTGGGCCGCGGATCAACGTCGACTACGTCCAGTCGGCGACGATTCCGATGGCCACTTCGTTCATCACCCGCCAGGTGGACACGGTGTCCAGCGGCATCTTCCTCGGGCCGAATCAGTTCGTCAGCGGCGAGCAGGTCCTGTACACCACCAGCGGCACCGCAATCGGTGGCCTCACCTCCGGCAGCTACTACTTCGTGACCGAGTCCAGCGACGGTCTCAGCGTGACCCTGTCGAACGTCGCCGGCGGCGCGCCGATCGTGTTGACGGCGAACTCGGCGCATCTCACCGATGGCCAGGCGCTGACCCCCGTACAGCTGTTCACTGTCAACTCGGCCGCGTCGGCTTACCTGGACGTTCGTGGGCTCCAGCGCGGCCCTGCCGCCTCGCCGCCGCCGTTCATCGTCCGGATCGACCACGTGAGCACAGTCGGCGACGCCGACCTGTTGCTGCAGACCAGCATGCTGCAGAGCGGTACCGGCATCGGCGGCGGCGTCTCGGTCATCTACCCGAGCCATGCCAGTCCAGGGCAGACCCATTACACGTTCTTCAACCAGCCCGACACGGCCTGCCTGGCCAGCCCGACGCCGACCTCGTGCGTCCTCCAGGTGGCGGCGTTCGGCACGGGCAGCACGAAGATCGACAGCACGTACGACTTCCGTGCCTTCGACGCCAGCGGCAACCCGACCCGGCCCGGCCTGACCGCCGGCGGCAACATCGTCGTCAAGTACGCCGACGTGCTGCACGACCTCACGTTCAACGCGAACACCATCTACATCCTCGGCATCACCGAGTTGTACGGAGCCAGCCTGGCCGAGGCAACCGGTCACATCGACGTCCTCACCAACGGGTGGATCGGCCAGCCGGCTGTCGGTACCA
>JAVRPG010000856.1:0-5759 GCA_032162325.1 Mycobacterium sp.
GCCGCCATCCCGACGGCGGAGCGCAGCAGCATGATCTGCTCGTAGGCCTGCGCGAACTGGCCTGCGGCCAACCATTCGGGCCGGCCGCAGGTTCGTCCGATGCGTTGCAGCGCAACGGGATCCACGCCGCGTTCGGTGCAGCGGGCCAGCAGGTCGCGCAATTCGTTGGCGAACCCGACGGTGCTCAGCGCCTGCCGCAGCTGGGTGGGCCAGGCCACTGGTGACGCGTCGCCGTCCTCCAGGTCGCCGGCCAGCAGCTCGCGGATGATGCCGTCCTGCTCGGCGCTGGTGATCAGCCGCGGAGGCGGATCCCCGTTGCGCTGAGCGGCGAGCCTCAGCACGGCGAAGGCATACGAGTGCACCGTGCGGACCAGCGGTTCGCGGACGACGGCGCGACTACCAGCGCATAGGAGAGCGGATGTGATCGCCGCGCGCGCCTGCGTGCCGAGCCGTGCCGAACCCGTCAGCAGCAGAACGGATTCCGGATCACAACCCGCGGCGATGTGGGCCGTCGCGGCCTGAATCAACAGGCTGCTCTTGCCGGTACCCGCGCCGCCCAGCACGCGAACCACACCCCGAATACCCGGCTCGGTGAGGGCGGTGGGGGTCAGTTCGGTCTGCGATGCGGACATGAAGGCATGACACCACGGGGGTCCGACAAGCGGCCGTCGTCGCCTGACGGCAGCATCTGGCAGCATTCAAGCCGTGACCGATCTGCTGCACGTGCATCGTTACGGACCGACTCGCCCACCCCAGATCCTGGCCGTGCACGGCCTGACCGGGCATGGTCGGCGCTGGCAGACGCTTGCGACGCGGCATCTTCCCGAATTCGCGATCGTCGCACCGGACCTGATCGGGCACGGGCGGTCGTCGTGGGCGGCCCCGTGGACGTTGGACGCCAACGTCGCCGCGCTGGCCGGCCTGCTCGGCGCCGACGCAGACGGCCCTGTTGTGGTCGTCGGGCATTCGTTCGGCGGCGCGGTGGCGCTGAATCTTGCTGCCGAGCGCCCGGATCTGGTCGCGTCGCTGGTGTTGCTCGATCCGGCCGTGGGGCTGGACGGCGAATGGATGCGCGACATCGCAAACGACATGTTCGCCTCGCCGGACTACACCGACCGCGCGGAGGCCCGATCAGAGAAGGCGAACGGCTCGTGGGCGGATGTGGAACCGGATGAATTGGACCGCGAGCTCGACGAGCACTTGATCGACCAGCCCGGCGGACGGGTGGGCTGGCGAATCAGCATTCCGGCGATGCTGTCGTATTGGAGCGAGTTGGCGCGACCAATTCGATTGCCGGGGAATGAGATACCGGCTACTTTGGTGCGCGCCATGAGAACGGATCCGCCGTATATCACCGACGAATTGCTCGCCGGGCTGGGCGAACGCCGCGACTTCGCACTGCTGGACTTCGACTGCGACCACATGGTTCCCCAGGCGCGACCGGCCGACACCGCGGCGGTGATCCGCAAGCAGCTGGAGCGAGGCTGAGATGGCTGCGGTCACCGACGAGCAGGTCGAGAAGGTGCGCGCACTCGTCTCCGCAATCCCGGCCGGACGGGTGTCGACCTATGGCGACATCGCCGACGCGGCAGGGCTTTCCAGCCCCCGGATCGTCGGCTGGATCATGCGCACGGATTCGTCGGACCTACCGTGGCATCGGGTCATCAGGGCCTCCGGCCGGCCCGCGCCCCACCTGAGTACGCGACAACTGGAGCTGTTGCGGGCCGAAGGCGTGTTGGCGAATGATGGCCGGGTCAAGCTGGCCGAGGTCCGCCACGAGTTCTAAATCTAAACCGCGAGGGGACGCTACCAAAGTGCCCACCTCCGAGCGACATTGTCGCTGGTTGGTTAGCATCGTGAAGCTTTGCGCGACATTGTCGCTCAGAGGCGGGCAAGTCCGATGGTGAGTCACCGAGGGCAGCCGGCGACGAGCGGTGTAGTCGAAATTGCGCTCAGGGTCGTTGGTCGGCCGATTTCTCAGCCCTTGCCGCAATATTCAGAGCACCAATCGCACCAGCGCGGCGGTGCGGGCCAGGCCCGGGAAGGCCGCGGCCGTCGACCGCGGATGCAGCGCATGCACAGCGAGCCGGAACATCAAGGCGCGCAACAACATCTGCGGCCACTCCGGCAGTGGGCTCCAGCGCTCGATCAAACCGTCGTCGGCCTCGCCCCACGACAAGGCGTCGACCACCACCACCCCTGCGGCCCACGACGCCGGCCGCCAATACGGCGTGATGTCTGTGATTCCCGGCGCCGCGGTGCCTGCGAAAAGCACTGTGCCGTAAAGATCGCCGTGCACCAGCTGGTTGGGGCTCTTGGTCGGACGGCGCAACGTGGCCAGCTGGTTGATGAGCTCGACCGACCGCTGCCCGTCCGCCGAGCCCGGCGACACCCTGGCCCCCGGCGGCAGGGAGTGCAGCGGCCGCTCCTCCCACGCGGCGCGGTCGGCGGCGATGAACACGTCGACGTCGGCCCACGGCGCCACGGGCGGCTGGGTCAGGAAACGGGGCCGCTCGAGCTTGGCCGTGGCCTCGTGAAGCCGCACCGCCGAGGAGACCACCTCGTCATGGCGTGGCTCGGGCGTTCCTGCCACGTATGTGTCGGCCCGCCAGCCGGCAACGACATAGCGGCCGTCGGTCGAGCGGACGGGCCGGGCCAGCCGCACACCGTCGACGAACAACGTCTCGCGAACCTTGGCCGACCACGCGGCGCGGGCATGGTCCGCCACCATCGACAGCACGACCTCGCCGCAGCGCCAGCCGCCCTCCCAGCTCGAGCCGAGTGGCACCGGGCTCACCCCGGTCAGTCCGAACGCCGCCAGCACATGATCCGGCGGCCGTTCGACACTCACCACCTCACCCTAAGCGGAGCTTCGGCTAACTCGGCGTTAGTACATCACCATGTCGGGTTCGAGTTGCTTGCCCCACGCGACGATTCCGCCCTGCACGTGCATCGCGTCGGAGAAGCCCGCCTTCTTCACGATGGCCAGCACCTCGGCCGAGCGCACCCCGGTCTTGCAGTAGAACACCGGGGTGCGGTCGACCTGCAATTTGGCCAACGCCTCGCCCGATTCGAACGCGGACTTCGGGATCAGCTCGGCGCCCTCGATGTGGTTGATGTCCCACTCGACGGGCTCGCGCACGTCGATGAGCGCCAACGGCTTGCCGGAGTCAAGCAGTTCGCGAAGCTCTCGCGGCGTGATCGTCGAGTCGGCCGCGGCTTCGGCGGCGGCGTCGGACACCACGCCGCAGAACTCCTCGTAGTCGATCAACTCGGTGATCTTCGGCGTGGACGGGTCCTTGCGGATCTTGATGGTGCGGTAGGTCATGTCGAGCGCGTCGTAGACCATCAGCCTGCCCAGCAGCGGCTCGCCGATACCGGTGATCAGCTTGATGGCTTCGGTGCCCATCACCGACGCGATGGAGGCGCACAGGATGCCAAGCACGCCGCCCTCGGCGCACGACGGCACCATGCCGGGTGGCGGCGGCTCCGGGTACAGGTCGCGGTAGTTCAGGCCGAGCCCGTTCGGCGCGTCCTCCCAGAACACCGAGACCTGGCCCTCGAAGCGGTAGATAGAGCCCCAAACGTACGGCTTGCCCGCCAGCACGGCGGCGTCGTTGACCAGGTAGCGGGTCGCGAAGTTGTCGGTGCCGTCGAGGATCAGGTCGTACTGCCTGAACAGATTGACGGCGTTTTCCGGCTCGAGCCGCAACTCGTGCAGACGCACCTCGACAAGCGGGTTGATCTCGCGGATCGAGTCACGCGCGCTCTGCGCCTTCGACCGGCCGATATCGGACTGGCCGTGGATGATCTGGCGCTGCAGGTTGGACTCGTCGACCACGTCGAACTCGACGATCCCGATGGTGCCCACCCCGGCGGCGGCCAGGTACAGCAGCGCCGGCGAGCCCAGTCCCCCCGCCCCGATGACCAGCACACGGGCGTTCTTCAGCCGCTTCTGCCCGTTCACCCCCAGGTCGGGGATGATGAGATGACGGCTGTAGCGCGCAACCTCTTCGCGAGTCAGTTCGCCCGCCGGCTCTACCAGCGGCGGCAACGGTGTCGACACCGAGAATCTCCTTGATTGGCTTTCTGTGACCATCACAGCAGGTACTGCACTCAACAGCAACGAGCCTGCCCTGCTTCCCGCGGCGGGGCTCAGGCGATCGGATACGGCCAGGGGTTGAACCGGCAGGTCTTGCCGTCGGGTTTGACCGACTCCGGATCGAACCGGGCCAGGTCGTTGTCGGTGGTGCTGAACGTCTGCTGCATCATGATGGGCGCCAGCTGGCCGTCTTCGCCGCATCCCTCGTGGCGTTGGTAGCCCATCGCGTGGCCGACCTCGTGGTTGATCTGGTACTGCCGGTAGGAGCCGATATCACCCTGGAACGGCACCGCTCCGCGCACCCACCGGGCCTCGTTGATGAACACCCTGGGCTGCCCGTCGGTGTAGGCCGGGTTGAAGCAGGACGTCTCGATGGCGATGTCATAGCCGCAGCCTTCGCGCACCGTCATCGGTGAGCTCAGCGATATCCGGAAGTCCGGTTGGCCGCTGTCTATGCGGGTGAGCGCGAACTGCGGATTGTGCGTCCAGCTCTTGGGATTGGCGAGCGTTTCGCTGACCATCCGGCCGAAGCCGTCGTCGCCGCCGAACGAGGTGGTGTCGATGCCGTCCTCGATCTCGACGGTGTAGGTGAACGCCTTGGTGGTGCCCTCTCCGACCTTCGGCGTGGTGCCCGGCACCATGTGCCACGTCTTCGCGCCGGCCTCGGTGAACGGCCCGCCGTCCGGCAGGATCCCCGTCGGCAGGCTGGCGTCGAACTGCGTCAACCCCTTGGGCGGCGCACCGATGATCGCGGTGGTGGCCACGCCGAGGGTCGGCGGGCCCTGCACGGGGCCCTCCGGTTCGGCGGGCTGGGGCACGCTGGTTCCGGTGATGGTCTGGTACACCACGACGCCGGTCAGCGCGATCAGCGCCGGCAGCGCGTAGGCGCGCCAGCCGTAGGTGGAAATGAACCGGCCCAGCCACGTCTGCTTGCGCAAGCGCCGATGTTCGTCGCGATTGGACCTGACCCGGCCGGAGTCCTCGGCCAGCGGGTCGCGCTGCGCGCGCAATGGCTCTCGCCACTCGTCACGCAACACGGGCACGCGACCGCCCCCGCGACGCCCCGGGTCGTAGGTCACCGAAACAGGATGGCACAGTCTCCTGCGCTTGCACTTCCGGCGCGCCACCGGCACGGCACGACGGCGTCCATCCGCGCCCGCTGTGGCAAACGGTAGTAATGTCGATGCGAAACGCATCCACATGAAGGAAGTAATGAGCGATCTCGCCAACACCGCCGCGAGGAGGGGTGAGAAACCCGCCAACGGCGGCACGGTGACCGGCGTCGGCTCCGGCGCGGGTCGGCGCGGCAACAGACTCCCCCGCGACGAACGCCGCGGCCAGTTACTCGCTGCTGCCAGCGAGGTTTTCGTCGACCGCGGCTACCACGCCGCGGGCATGGACGAGATCGCCGACCGCGCGGGCGTGAGCAAACCCGTTCTCTACCAACACTTTACGTCCAAGCTCGAGCTGTATCTGGCCGTGCTGGCCCGCCACGTCGACAATCTCGTCTCAGGTGTGCGCCAGGCGCTTCGCACCACCACCGACAACCGGCAGCGGGTGCGGGCCGCGGTGCACGCGTTCTTCGACTTCATCGAGCACGACGGCCAGGGCTACCGGCTGATCTTCGAGAACGACTACGTGACCGAACCTCAGGTGT
>JAVRPG010000857.1:0-3122 GCA_032162325.1 Mycobacterium sp.
CAACCACGACGAACACCATCATGATCCCGCCGCGCCTGACCCGAGCACAACAGGTGACCACCGCCGAATCTTCACGCACCACGGTGCGCCCACCCGGCGCCGGTCTGCTGACTTAGGTGCCTCTCTATTTGTCAAGAGGCGGTTGCGGTTACTTCCGAAGGCATTCGTGCGGTGCGCGTTTCGTCGGCGAGCATGATGCGCCAGAGGTGGGCGGCGAGGTGTCGTTTGAGTGCCCGGGTGGCGTATCGCGGGGACTTTCCTTCGGCGATTTTCTTGTCGTAATAGGCGCGGCCGGTGCTGGCGGGCATCCGGATCTGGATCATCGCGATGGTGTAGATCGCGGAATTCAGCTGCCGGTCTCCATAACGGGACAACCGATGCTGAGAGGAATCAGCGCTCGCGATCTGCACGGGTGCGGTGCCGGTGTAGTTCGCGTACGCAGCAGCTGAGACGAACCTGCCTGGGGAGCCGGTGCGGCCCAGCAGGCGGGCGGCCAGAACGGGTCCGACGCCGTCGATCTCGCGCAGCCTGGTGCCGTGCTCGTCGAGCAGAATGGCGATCTTGGCGGCGTTGGCCTTGAGTCGCTCATCGAAACGCCGGACATCGGCGATGAGCTCCTTTGCAAGTTCCACCCGAACCCGGTCCGGGCTAGTGCGGGGGCGGAATCCACGCAGCGCCGCGGTGGCGCTCGCCGGGGTCAGCGATGTCGGTGCGCCGCCGGCCATCAACTCACGCAACAGAGCATGCAACTGGTTGACGGTACGAGTTCGGCTGTGGGACAGATTGACTCGACGCTCGTCCAGGAGCGCGAGCGAGTCGGCTGTGGTCTCCGGAAGAATCTGACGGGCGTCGCCTTGCAGGGCTGCGACACTAGCCGCCGCGGCGGCGTCGATGCGGTCGTTCTTGCGGCGGCCGCCGCGGGAAAGTTCCCTAACCCGGGCGGTCGCGGTCGTCGGAATATCGAGGACAACCTCGCCGAGCGCCAACAGCCATAACGCCAGATGGTGCCCGAGCCCATCAGCGTTCTCGATCGCCCAGGTCCGCTCAGGCCATGCTTTCGCCCACTCGATCAGCCGCCGGTACTCGGCCAGCGACGCCTCGATACGAGTGAGCCAACATCAGAATTGGTGGCCGGGTCCAGCGCGGTGGCGGTGTGGGTGGACTTGTGCGGATCGACGCCGATGACGATCATTGAGGACGGGTTCCCTTCGCTCGATGTGGGTGGGAATCCGCGGCGGACAATCCGACTTCAAGTACCTTCCACAGCAGCTTGGGTCACGCCTCTCTCGAGTCACGCCGCGAACACAGACCGGAAGGGGCGACATACCTAACTAGGGTCAACCCGAACTACGGATGACAGGACATTTTCGAGTCAGCCCTTCCGGTCTGCTATGGCACGCTAGCCTGGATTTTTCGCGAAATTGCCGAGGTCGGGGTGTGTAGATAAGCGAAAGTGCCTGTCCTGCAAGGCATAATGGGACTTCTCAAGGTTTCCACGATGTCAGCGGGAGGGCACTTCGCAGGTGAAGAGTATCGCAGCGGTTTCTCGGGTGAAAGTCTCTGCGGACGGCCAGGGTGTCGTGTCGCACGCCGGGACGGGGTTGTTGCGGGAGCTGGCGGACCTGACCGGGCTGTCCGCGCAGGTGACGGCGGCGTTAGCGGATACCTATCGGGGTCCGTGGGTCTATGAGCCGGGTGCGGTGTTCGCCGATTTGGCTGCCGCGGTCGCTGACGGCGCGGACTGTATCGACGGTGTCGGGCAGGCCTGCGGGGATCGGGAACACGTCTTCGGTCCGGCCGCGTCGACGACCACGATGTGGCGGCTCGTCGATGGGCGGGTCGACGCCAAGCATCTGCCCGGTATCCGGGCGGCCCGCGCCCAGGTCAGGGAACGCGCGTGGGCGGCCGGTGCCGCCCCGGCGCCCGGGGAATGGCTGCACCTCGATATCGATGCCACCATCACCATCGATCACTCCGACAACAAAGAGCAGGCAAGGCCGACCTGGAAGAAGACCTTCGGTCACCACCCGCTGCTGGTGTTTCTGGACCGTCCCGAGATCGCCGGTGGCGAAGCGCTGGCCGGGCTGCTGCGCCCAGGTAATGCTGGCTCCAACACCGCCGCCGACCACGTCACCGTCCATGGGTGGGCGCTGCAATCACTGCCAGTGCCCTACCGGCCCAACCCAGACGATCCTGCTGGACAGCAGATTCTGGTGCGCTGCGATTCCGCCGGTGCCACCCACACCTTCGCCGATGCCTGCCGCACCGCCGGTGTGGGGTTCTCCTTCGGCTACGCCGTCGACACCCGCGTGCAGGCAGCGGTGGAAATTCTGAACACCAGCCAGGGCTGGTATCCGGCGATCGATTCCGGTGGCGGCCTGCGTGAGGGCGCCTGGGTCGCCGAGGCCACCGACTTGGTGGACATGAGCAGCTGGCCGGCCGGGACCCGGTTGATCCTGCGTAAGGAACGCCCCCATCCCGGCGCGCAGCTGCGGTTCACCGACTCCGACGGGCTACGGGTCACCGCGTTCATCACCGACACCCCGAATGGTGTCGTGCCCGGGCAACTAGGCGGCCTGGAACTGCGGCATCGCCAGCACGCCCGAGTGGAGGACCGCATCCGCCAACTCAAGGCCACCGGACTACGTAACCTGTCCTGTCACCGGGCTGAGGCGAACGCAACCTGGCTCGAAATCATCCTGACGGCAACAGATCTGGTGGCCTGGTCGAAACTGATCGGCTTCACCGAGCACCCTGATCTGGCCAAATGTGAGATCGACACGTTCCGCTACCGGGTCCTGCACGTCGCCGCCCGCATCACCCGCAGCGCCCGTCAAATCCGGCTACGCATCGACGCCACCTGGCGATGGGCCAAACCGATATCCCAAGCATGGCAACGACTTCGGGAAGCCTTCACCTGACCTCACGCACCATCCGCCCGACCAACCCGAAAGCCCCTGGCCGTGGAACGCCCGCCCCCGAGCGACACCGGCCAGCCCGTCGCACCCACCAGCCACAATCAGGCCTCACGGCCGGCCAGCACCGGCTCCATCTGTCCCCACCCGGGCCGCACGCAAAATCGAGGCTTGAGGCGATCAAACGCCGCACCATGCCGTGACACC
>JAVRPG010000858.1:0-5501 GCA_032162325.1 Mycobacterium sp.
GTCTGATCCATGACTGCCCGAAACTGGTGCAGCTGCGCACATTTCCGACGATCGCGGTCGGCGGCGACGAAGCGGGCGCCGCGGGGCTGTTGACGGCGATGATCTGCCACCTGGCGGTGTTCCATCCACCGGACCTGCTGCAGATCCGGGTGCTCACCGACAATCCGGAAGACCCGAACTGGGCGTGGCTCAAGTGGTTACCGCATGTCCAGCATCAGAGCGACACCGATGCCGCGGGAGCCACCCGGTTGGTGTTCACCCGACCCGACGGCCTGAGCGATCTGACCGCCCGCGGCCCGCACACCGCGGACTCCGCGCCGAGTGGCCCGTACGTCGTTGTCATCGATCTCACCGGTGGCAGGGCCGGATTCCCGGTCGACGGCCGGGCCGGCGTCACGGTGATCACGCTCGGCAACCACCGCGGCTCGGCGTACCGGATCCGGGTCGACGCCGACGGCAGTGCGGATGACTGGCTGCCCAACCAGACGTTCCGCCTCGTGACGACGGCGTCCGATCGGATGACGCCTGCGCAGGCAGCCCGTGTCGCACGCAAGTTGGCCGGCTGGTCCATCACCGGCACCATCATCGACAAGAGCATCCGTGTGCATAAGAAGGTCGCCACGGAGTGGCATCAGCTGGTCGGTGCGCAGACGGTCGAGGAGGTCACGCCGAGCCGGTGGCGGATGTTCACCGACACCGACCGGGACCGGCTGCGGATCCCGTTCGGCCACGAGCTGAAGACCGGCGACATCATGCACTTGGACATCAAGGAGGGCGCCGAATTCGGTGCAGGCCCGCACGGGATGCTCATCGGCACAACCGGTTCCGGCAAGTCGGAGTTCCTGCGCACGCTGATTCTGTCGCTGGCCGCGACCCACCACCCGGATCAAGTCAACCTGCTGCTCACCGACTTCAAGGGAGGATCGACCTTCCTCGGCATGGAGAAGCTGCCGCATACCGCGGCGGTGGTCACCAACATGGAAGAAGAAGCCGAGCTGGTCAGCCGGATGGGCGAGGTGCTCACCGGGGAGCTGGACCGTCGCCAGTCCATCCTGCGCCAGGCGGGCATGCAGGTCGGTGCGGCGGGCGCACTGTCCGGCGTGGCCGAGTACGAGAAGCACCGCGAACGCGGCACCGACTTGCCGCCGCTGCCAACGCTGTTCGTCGTCGTCGACGAGTTCGCCGAGCTGCTCCAGAACCACCCCGACTTCATCGGCCTGTTCGACCGGATCTGCCGCGTCGGCCGGTCACTGCGCGTGCACCTGCTGCTGGCGACCCAGTCGCTCAACACCGGCGGCGTCCGGATCGACAAGCTCGAACCCAACCTGACGTACCGGATCGCGTTGCGCACCACCAGCTCCGCGGAGTCCAAGGCCGTGATCGGAACCCCTGAGGCGCAATACATCACCAACAAGGAGAGCGGCGTCGGGTTCCTGCGGGTCGGCATGGAGGACCCGGTCAAGTTCCACAGCTCCTACACCGGCGTCAACTACGTGCCGTCGGCACCGGTGGCCGACGACGGCGAAGTCAAGCCGCGCAGCCAAGGCGAGGGCCAGCTGCGTATCCATCGGTTCACTGCGGCCCCGATCTTCGATACGGCGCTGACATCATGAGCACCCGAAGGCGAGCGCGAGTGAGGATCGCAGCGAAGCACCCGAAGACGACCGCGAGTGAGGATCGCAGCGAGGCACGAGCGAGGACCGGAGCGAGCGGGAGTCAAGGCAGCGACCGAGGACCGGAGCGAGTGGGAGCCGAGGCATGAGCATCGAGTCCGACCAGCGTGTGCTGCGCGAGGTGGTCCTCGAACAGCTGACCACCGGGGAGATCCGCGCATACCGGATGTGGCTGCCGCCGTTGGCCGATCCGACACCCGTCAACGAACTCGTGGAGCGCGACCACCAGCGGCGGCCGCTGCGGTTCGGCCTTGGGATCATGGACGAGCCCCGTCGGCACCGGCAGGAAGTCTGGGGCATCGACGTTTCGGCGGCCGGCGGCAATATCGCCGTCGGCGGTGCCCCCCAGACCGGCAAGTCGGCGTTCCTGCAGACGCTGGTGTTGTCGGCCGCGGCCACGCACACGCCGAGGCAGGTTCAGTTCTACTGCGTCGACCTCGGCGGCGGCAGCCTGATGTACCTTGAGGACCTTCCGCATGTCGGCGGTGTCGCGACCAGATCCGAACCCGACCGCGTCAACCGCGTTGTTGCGGAGATGAAAGCCGTTCTGCGCCAACGTGAAAACATGTTCAAGCAGCACCGGGTAGGGTCGATTGCCGCGTACCGGCAGATGCGCGAGGACCCGAACCATCCGGCGGCGGCCGATCCGTTCGGAGACGTGTTCCTGGTGATCGACGGCTGGCCGGCGTTCGTCGCCGAGTTTCCCGACCTGGAGCCCGTCGTGCAGGATCTCGCCGGGCAAGGCCTGGCCTACGGTGTGCACACCATCATCTCAACGCCGCGCTGGACCGAACTGAAATCACGTGTGCGCGACTACCTTGGCACCAAGATCGAGTTCCGGCTCGGCGACGTGAACGAAACCCAGATCGACCGCATCACCCGCGAAATCCCGGTCAACCGCCCTGGCCGCGCGGTGTCGATGGAAAAACACCACCTGATGATGGGGGTGCCGCGACTCGACGGCGTGCACAGCGCCGAGGACCTCGTGCCTGCGATCTCGGAGGCGGTGCAGATCATCGCGGCCCGCAACGTCGACGAGGCGCCCCAAGTGCGGGTTTTGCCGGAGCGTATCTACCTGCACGAGCTGGATCCGCGTCCGCCTGGGCCCGACGCCGACTACCGCGCACGGTGGACCGTGCCGCTCGGCATTCGGGAGTCGGATCTGACGGTGGCCTACAACCACATGCAGATGACGCCGCACCTGCTGATCTTCGGTGCCCCGAAGTCCGGAAAGACCCGGATAGCGCATGCCGTTGCGCAGGCGATCTGTTCGCGCAACAGCCCCTCGCAGGTGCGCTTCATGCTGGCCGACTACCGGTCAGGGCTGCTCGATGCGGTGCCCGAAAGCCATCTGCTCGACGCCGGAGCCGTGAACCGCAACAACGCCACGCTGGAGGCGGCGATCAAGGCGCTGGCCGTCAACCTGCAGAAACGGCTGCCGCCGCCCGACCTGACCACTGCACAGCTGCGCGCTCGGTCATGGTGGACGGGCCCGGACGTGGTGCTGCTCGTCGACGACTGGCACATGATCGTCGCCGCGAGCGGCGTCGTGCCACCGATGGCGCCCCTGTTCCCGCTGCTTCCCGCGGCGGCGGACATCGGGCTGCACCTCATCGTGACGTGTCAGATGAGCCAAGCCCACCGGGCGACCATGGACAAGTTCGTCGGCGCCGCGTACGGGGCCGGGTCACCGACGATGTTCCTGTCCGGTGAGAAACAGGAGTTTCCCTCCAGCGAGATCAAGCTGAAGCGCCGCCCTCCGGGACAGGCGTTTCTCGTCACGCCGGATGGAAAAGAGGTGATCCAGGCGGCCTACGTGGATCCACCGGAAGAAGAAGTGTCGGCAGCACCACTCGGAGGCGGTTAAGATATAGCGAGACGCTCAGCAAAGCTCTGGGCAACACGCCAGCAAAGGGATCGGGGGAACAGATTCCGGTGCCAAGGCAACCGTTCCTGAGCCGCACACAAATGAATATCCAGGATGTTCGAAGCAATGGAGGAGTAACCGCAAATGCAACCCATGCAGCATAATCCCGGCGCAGTTGGAGTCGGCTCACAGGTAGTCGCAAATGGGGCCCGTGGATTGGCCACCGGAACCGCCACCACGGCCGAGGTCACAGCCCTCGTTCCGGCGGGTGCCGACGAGGTTTCTGCCCACGCGGCGCTGTCGTTCGCCAGCGAGGGCGTCGAGGCTCTTGCGCTGAACAGCTTCGCGCAGGAAGAGCTGTCCCGCGCGGGTGCTGCGTATATGGAGGCTGCAGGCATCTACACGGCCGTCGACGGCGAAAACGCCAGCGTCCTGTCCTAACCCTCCAGCGAAGTGAGCTAGAGACAGACAGCCATGCCAACACTTCCCCAGATCGTCGCGATGATCTGGCACGGAATGCCGCCTGAGCTCAACACCGCGCGGTTGATGGCCGGAGCCGGCGAAGCGCCGATGCTCCAGGCCGCCGCGGGGTGGGAGGCGCTTGCGGTCTTCCTGGAAACCCAGGCCGATGAACTGGCCGGGAGTTTGGCCGCGCTGTCCGGGTCGTGGAACGGAACAGCAAGCGAACGCGCCGTCACCGCAACCATGCCGATGGTGGTCTGGCTACGGACCACAGCGCTGCAGGCGCAGAAACGCGCGTTGCAGGCGGCCTCGCAGGCCAGCTCGTACGCGATGGCGATGGTGACGACGCCACCGATACCCGAGATCGAGGCGAACCACATCACCCACGGCGTGCTGGAGGCCACCAACTTCCTCGGCGTCAACACCGTCCCGATCGGGGTGAACGAGGCCGATTACTTCATCCGGATGTGGAATCAGGCGGCCTTCGCGATGGATGCCTATCAGGCGGAGACGGTGGCGAACACGCTGTTCGAGCCGATTCCGCCGATGACGCCGATCGTCATGCCCGGAGTCGGTGAGACCACGGTGGGTGCCGCGTTGGCTCAAGTCGCGGCAATGGCGCCGGGCGCGGTCTCGCGGGAGGCATCGATCGCCCACGTCGGAGCTCAAGCCACCGTTGAGTCGGCGGGCCTGCAGACCGGACGAGCGGCGGCGCAGGCCAATCAGATGGCCACGACGGCGGAGGGGCAGGCGCAGACGGCCCAGAATGCCCAGCAATTCGGGCAGCAGGACCAGATGCAACAGGGCGCTCAACAGGGCATGCAAATGGGGATGCAGATGGCCTCCCAGCTGGGTTCGACGCTCGGTCAGCTGCCGCAGCAGGCCAGCCAGATGGTCGTGCAACCCATGCAGCAGCTGACCCAACCGCTGCAGCAGGTGACGTCGATGTTCAGCCAGATGGGCCTGGGCGGAGACAAGGGCGCCCAGATGGGACTGATCGGGGCCAGCCCGCTGTCCAACCATCCGCTCGTCGGTGGATCGGGTGCGGGGGCAGGCGCCGGGCTGGTTCGGGCGGCCTCGCTGCCCGGTGCAGGGGGGACTGCGGCGCGCACCCCGCTGATGTCGAAACTCGTCGGGGCCGAGATCGAGCCGACGGTGTCGCCGGTGTCCGTGGCGGCAGGCGCCGCGGCGGGTGCGTCGGCCGCCGGTCTGGCACCGGTCGGCTCCGGTGGCGGCGCAGGCCCGATGGGCATGATGGGCCACGGCGCGAAGAGCAGCGGCTCAAAGCAGGGGCTGACGGCACCGTCTCCGTTGGCCTACGACCTGGGCGAAGACGAAGAAGACGACTGGTAATCGCCCGACAAAGACTTCTCGGTCACCCGGCCGGAAAGACTCGCCATTGGATGGTGAGGACACAGGAAGAGAAGGAAGTTATCCAGCATGGCACAGATGAACACCGATGCCGCTGTCCTCGCCAAGGAGGCAGCGAACTTCGAGAG
>JAVRPG010000859.1:0-7248 GCA_032162325.1 Mycobacterium sp.
CGCCGATTGCACCGCCGGCCATGATCAGTCCACCGCCGATGAGTGCGCCGGCAGCGATAGTGGGATCCATTCCTTATCCTCCTTGATAACTGGTAGGCCGTCCTACCAGGATTTGTGACAAGTTCGCGGGCATTAATGGTGGTCCTCGTCCAGTTCCATCGACTGGCTGAAGTACAAGATCGTCAGCAGCGCAAAGATAAACGCCTGGATCGCGCCGACGAACAGATCGAAGCTCTTCCAGATCGCGTTCGGCAGCCACAGGATCCACGGCGGGAACAGCGCGATCAGCGCGACCAGGATGCCGCCGGCGAACATGTTGCCGAAAAGTCGGAGCGACAGCGAGATTGGCTTCGCCAGCTCCTCGACGAAGTTGATCGGCGCGAGGAATGCGACGTGGCCCTTGAGCAGCTTCACGGGGTACCCGATGATGCCGCGGCGCCAGATGCCTGCCGCGTGGTAGCAGATGAACACGAACAGGGCGAGCGCCAGCACGAAGTTGATGTCGCTTGCCGGCGGCTTGAGCAACTCGTGGGTGGCGCCGGTCCCGTCGGTGTACTGCACCGGCAGCACCGACAGCCAGTTCGCAACAAGAATGAACACGAACAGCGTGACGGCGAGCGGCAATACGAACGGGGCGATCTTCATGCCGATCGCGGTCTCGATCTGGTCGCGCAGCTGGACCGTGATGGCTTCCCAGAACAGCTGTACGCCGCCGGGCACGCCGGTCGATGTGACCTTGGCGCGCAAGAAGAATGCCAGCCCGATCACGATCACCGCGGCGATCGCGGTCGCCAGCACCGTATCGGTGTTGACAGTCAGCCCGAACCAATTGGCCGTCTCGTGGTGACCGACCTCAATCGCGGCTTCGGCGAGGAACGTCTCGGTCATTGCTGTGTGGCCTCCCCTTCGAGTCCGTCAGCTGTGCTCATTGGACTACCGGCCCGGATCTTCTTCATCACCGGCAGCGCGGTGGAAATCACCAACACCACCTGGAACAGGGCCATGCCGAACACGACGCCGAGCCCCTGCGGCCGGAAGATGAACGCGATGGTCAGCCCGATCACGGTCATCACCAACAGGCGGGTGGCGGAATTCAGCGCCATCTTGCGCTTGAGCGGATGCGCGTCGGCGGTGATCGCCTCCACCGACCGCTGCACCAGCACGGCATTGAGCAAACCCAGCCCGAGGCCGACGCCGAAGAAGACGCCGACCATCACGTGGCCGAGTAGTCCGGCGGCCAGTGTCGCCAGGCCGGTCAGCACGACACAGATCGCAAGCAGGCGCAGCGGCCTGAAAGCAACGGACGGAAACACCAACGGCGCGTCTTGCGCTGGCGTCGTCACTGATTCACCTCAATCCCGCGGTTCAGAGAGTTGTCCCGTACTTCCTGTGAGTGGCGCACCGAGCGTATCGGAGGGCGACAGGCTCACTGGAATCAACCAAGGGGCAACTCCCTTTGTCGGTCGTTGTTCCGTGCCGATCGGCGGTGAACCGACGGCCCAGAGGCCGGCAACCCGCGAGGTTTTTTCGGGTTCTGCCTGCACCCTAACACATGGTTAAGGGCAGAAAAGAGGCCTACTACTTTTCGTCGTACATTTCCTCGAAACGGTCATCGCGGCGGCGCAGAAGCGGGATCAGAGTCACCACGATCGCGACCAGAATCGCGGCCAGCATGACGGCTCCGGTGTGGCGGGGATCGAAGAAGATCGTGCTCGCCGCGCCCAGCGCGATGATGCCGACCCACAGGTAGACGAGCAGCACCACTCTGCGGTGCGAATGACCGATCTGCAGCAACCGATGATGGAGGTGCATCTTGTCCGGCGTCGAGAAGTGCACGCCCGCACGGGTCCGGCGAATCACGGCGAGCAGCATGTCGAGGGCTGGCACGAACAACACCGCCACCACCAACAGGAACGGCGACAACAGAGCGAATACGTCGCGCGCGCCGTAGGCGGTCTGCGAGATCGGGCCTGCCGCGGTGGTCGACGCCGCGGCCAGCATCAGCCCGATCAGCATCGAGCCGGAGTCGCCCATGAAGATCTTGGCGGGGTGAAAGTTGTGTGGCAGGAAGCCAAGGCACGCGCCGGCGAGCACGACCGAGATCACCGCGGGCGGATAGAAGAGGACATCGCCGCCGTGGTCGCGCAGCAGGCCTATCGAGAAGATGCAGATGGCTGACGCGGTTATGAGGCCGAGCCCGGCGGCCAACCCGTCGAGGCCGTCGACGAAGTTCATCGCGTTGACGATCGCCACCGTGAGTGCCAGCGTGAGCAGGATGGACGACACTTGGTCGAGCACGATCGTGCCGACGCCGCCGATCGGGATGTAGAGCACGCTCCAGGCGACGCCCATCGTGACAAGCACACTGGCGGCGGTGATCTGGCCGGCGAACTTCGTCAACGCGTCCAGACCCCAACGGTCATCGATCAGGCCGATGGCCATGATCAGTCCGCCCGCGACGACGACCGCCGGCATGCCCGACGAATAGACGAAGCCCCGAGTGAGCGCCGGCAGTTGCGACGCCAACAAGACGGCCGCCACGACGCCGATGTACATCGCCAGGCCACCCATCCGCGGTGTCGGCTGCAGGTGGACGTCGCGCTCGCGCGGATAGGCGACAGCGCCGAGCCGCCTGGCCAGCACCCGGACCCAGCCCGTCGCGAAGTAGGTGATCATCGCCGCGGTCAGCCCGACAAGCGCGAGCTCGCGCAGCGGGACACCCGCGCCCCGATCGTTAAGCGCAAGCAGGCCGTCTGCTGCGTCGATCACCATTGGCGCAACCGTACTGGACGAAGGTGAGAGCGTACGGTGCGCGCATGACGTCGTTCTTCAGCCGATTCATCCGCATCGGCCGGTTGCCTGAACTCTCCGCGCGCTGCGGTACAAGATGAGGCTGCCCGACGACGTGCTCGCGGCGCTGCCGTCGCGATCGTTGGCATTCGGGGTGTCGCCCGACTACGTGTTCCACTTGTTCGATGTTCGGGTGCGAACCTGATCAGTCGGTGAGCGACTCGGGTTCCACACCGAGGACCTTCGCGATGGCCTCCACCGTCACCGGGCCTTGCCGGAGCACGCGCGGATGCACGCCGGTGAGGTCGACGATCGTCGACGCCGCTTGTTGTTCCGAGGGTCCTGCGTCGAGATACACCTCGACGAGGTCGCCGAGTTGATTGCGCGCGTCCTCAACGGTGACCGCCGCGGGGCGACCGGAGATGTTGGCGCTCGACACCGCCATTGGCCCGACCTCGCGCAGCAGCTCGATCGCGACCGGGTGCAGCGGCATGCGCAACATCACGGTGCCGTGTGCATCGCCGAGGTCCCATTGCAGCGACGGGGCCTGGCGCACCACCAGACTCAATGCACCGGGCCAGAACGCCTGAATGAGTTCGCGCGCGCTGTGCGCCACCGTGTACACGAGGCCGTCGATCGTGTGCCACGAACCCACCAGAACGGGGACGGGCATGTCGCGGCCGCGGCCCTTCGCCGACAGCAGAGCGGCGACGGCGGCACCGTCGAAGGCGTCGGCCCCGATTCCGTAGACGGTGTCGGTGGGCAGCACGACGAGACGGCCCCCCTTCAGCGCGCTGATCGCCGAAGCGATGCCCGTCTCCCGCTGCTGCGGATCGGTGCATTCGAACACTTCGGTCATGCCTCGACTCCCACTCGCTCCGGTCCTCGCTCGTACCTCGCTGCGATCCTCACTCGCAGTCGTCTTCGGGCCGTCACGACGTCAGCCTCTCACGCCTCGCGGTGACGAACCGGGGCCGCCCGGTCAGGTCGTGTCGGGCGGTGACGTCGACGAATCGCCCTGTGCGGGTGAACGCTTCGACGGTGCGGGCGGATGTGGTGTCGTCGTGTTCGACGCCGCAGCGACCGGCGTCACGCAACAGCCGTGCGGTCAGCTCGACAATGCGATCGATGACCGCCATCCCGTCGACCCCTCCGAATAGCGCGTGCGGCGGATCATGTCCGGCCACTTCGGGCTCCAGTGCCACGCCATCGGGAATGTAAGGCGGGTTGGCGACGACGAGGTCCACCTGGCCGTCGAACTCGGCAAGCAGCCCGGCCTGGGTGACGTCGGCGTGGATGAGTTCGACAGGAGCTCCGGCAGTGTTGCGTCGAGCGTAGGCGAGCGCGTCCTCGGAGTCGTCTACGGCGATGACGCGGGCGTCGGGCCGGTACTTCGAGAGCGCTACCGCCAGCGCACCAGAGCCCGTGCACAGGTCGACGATTACCGGGCGCTGCGAGAGCGGTTGGCCGACAGCCCATTCCAGCAGTGATTCGGTCTCCGGCCGTGGGATGAAAACGCCGGGCCCGACCTGCACCGTCACCGGGCCGAATGGCGCGGTACCGGTGAGGTGCTGCAGCGGCACCCGCTTGGCGCGCTGCGCGACGAGCTCGTCGTAGCGTTCGAAGAACTCAGGGTCCGCTTCGGTGAAGGCCAACCGACCACGGTCCGTGCCCGCCGCGTGGGCGGCGAGCAGTTCGGCGTCGGTGCGCGGTGACTCGACTCCCGCCTCGGCGAGCGCCACCGTGGCGGCCTCGATCACCGGGCGCAGCGGGGTCATGCTCGTTGCAGCCTTGCCTGTTTGTCGGCCGCGGCCAGTGCGTCGAAAAGCGCGTCGAGGTCGCCGTCGAGCACCTGGTCGAGGTTGTGGGCCTTGAAGTTGATCCGGTGATCGGCGATCCGGTTCTCAGGGAAGTTGTACGTGCGGATGCGCTCGCTGCGGTCTACGGTGCGGATCTGGCTGGCCCGGTCGGCCGACGCGTCGGCCTGTGCCTGCTCCTCGGCCAGTGCCTGCAGTCGCGCGGCCAGCACCTGCATGGCGCGCGCCTTGTTCTGCAGCTGCGAGCGTTCGTTCTGGCAGGTGACCACGATGCCGGTGGGCAGGTGGGTGATGCGCACCGCGGAGTCGGTGGTGTTGACGCCCTGGCCACCCTTGCCCGACGACCGGTAGACGTCGATGCGAAGGTCGGACTCGTCGATCTGGACTTCCTCGACCTCTTCGGGCTCGGGATAGGCGAGCACGCCTGCCGCCGACGTGTGCACGCGGCCCTGCGACTCGGTGACCGGAACCCTTTGCACGCGATGCACGCCGCCCTCGAACTTCAGCCGCGACCACACGCCGTCGGTCGAATCGCCCTTGCTCCTGATCGACAGAGTCGCGTCCTTGTAGCCACCCAGGTCCGAGATGGTCTCGTCGAGAACGGTGACGGTCCAGCCGTGCCGCTCGGCGTAGCGGATGTACATCCGGGCCAGGTCGGCGGCGAACAGCGCCGATTCCTCGCCACCCTCGCCGGACTTCACCTCGAGTACGACGTCGTCGGCGTCGTGCGGGTCGCGCGGCGCCAGGAGGTCGGCGAGCTGCGTGCTCAGTTCGTCCACGCTTGCCTCGAGCCCTGGCACCTCTGCGGCGAACGACTCGTCGTCAGCGCCCAGCTCCCGCGCGGCCTCGAGGTCCCCGCGAGCGGCCTCGAGCTTGCGGTAGGTCGCCACGATGGGCGAGATCTGCGCGAACCGGCGACCGACCTTGCGGGCCGCTCCCGCATCGGCGTGCAGTTTGGGGTCCGCCAGCTGACGTTCGAGGTCGGCGTGTTCGGCCAACAACCCGTCGATCGCGGGCGCGTTATCCGTCATGTCGACCCTCCTTCCCTCAGACGCAAACCGACGCCCGGCCTGGCCGCCGCAGCGGCAGATCGGGCGTCGGGAAGACAGCTAGTTGTCGGCAGGCTTGTCAGCAGCGGCCTTGTTTTGTCCCGTCGCTGCGCTCGCCCCGGCTCGCTTGCCGTAGCGCTTCTCGAAGCGTGCCACGCGACCGCCGCTGTCGAGGATCTTCTGCTTGCCGGTGTAGAAGGGATGGCACTGCGAGCAGACCTCGACGTGGATCTGTCCGCTCTTCTTGGTGCTGCGCGTGGTGAACGTGGCGCCGCAGCCGCAGTGCACCGTCGTCTCGACGTAGTCAGGGTGAATACCCGATTTCATGGTTTCCTCTTCAATCGTGGGCCCCGGGTCGCCCCTCCATGACGTGGAGGTATAGGCGTGAACCGGAACCGAGGGTCGGCGGTCCATTATGCCAGTTCAACCGCCAGCAGCCTAAACGCGTGCGAGGGGGTGGCTATTCCTCCGCCGCCCTGGTCAGCGCCGACTCTCAGCATGGGTGAACAGATCCGCAAAAGTGTCTACGATGGCACAATGCTCTGACCGCCCCGAACGGGCCGGCGAAAACGACGAGGAGACCACTGGGTGACGAGCGGTACCGCCGCCAAGAACGTGCGCGATCGACTGATCGATGCGGCGGAAGTCTGCTTGCGTGAAAAGGGAATTCGGTCGACCACGGTGTCCGAAGTGGCCGAGGTTGCCGGGGTGTCACGTGGCTGGCTGTACCGGCACTTCCCCGACAAGGTCTCACTGCTGGGCGCCGCGATCGTGCGCCTCAACGACGCGTACTGGTCCAAGGCGCACGCGATGCTCGAGCAGGTCGAGGGCCTGGATCGGCAGATCGCCGCGGGCATTCGGCATGGCCGCACCGCCTACGACGATCCCGGCGCGCTGCTGATGAAACTGCGAATCGATGAGCCCGAGGAATTCGCAGCGTGTGCTGGCGCGGGCGTGCAGGGGCTGGTCCCCGATCTGGCCGACTTCTGGTCGCGCTATCTGATCGCTGCGCGCGACCGCGGTGAGATCCACAAGGACACCGACATCGCCGAGGCGTCGGAATGGGTCGCGCGCGTACTGCTTTCGCTCGCCACCGTTCCGGGTGACACGCTCGATCCCACTGACGCCGACGCGGTCGCGGCGCACATGCGCCGCTACGTCATGCCCGGTTTGCGGGCCGATCCGGCCGGTTAATCGGAGTCCATCGAACCCGGCGCGGTCTTGGAGACTTGCATCAGGAACTCGTAGTTGGTCTTGGTCTTGCGCAGCTGGCTCATCAGCAGGTCGATGGCCTGATGCGGGTCAAGGCCCGACAGCACCCGGCGCAGCTTGTGCACGACCGCGAACTCGTCCGGCGGGAGCAGCAGCTCGTCCTTACGGGTGCCGGAGGGGTTGACGTCGACCGCCGGGAAGACCCTCCGCTCGGAGATCTTGCGGTCCAGCTTGAGCTCGGCGTTGCCGGTGCCCTTGAACTCCTCGAAGATCACGGTGTCACCGGTCGACCCGGTCTCCACCATGGCCGTCGCGATGATCGTCAGCGAGCCGCCGTCCTCGATGTTGCGGGCCGCGCCCAGGAACCGCTTGGGCGGGTA
>JAVRPG010000860.1:0-6251 GCA_032162325.1 Mycobacterium sp.
CGAACTCGGGACCGAAGAAGAAGCAAACCTTCGGGTCCTGGCTGCCTTCAACGAGCTCACCCTGGCGATCTGACCAACCGGGATCAACGATCTCGTCTGTCCCGGCTTCGCACAACGCAACAACCCCGACCAGAGTGCCACGAGCCCGGACTGACATCTGTTGAGTGTGGGCGGACAACTCCCCCCCGCTCACTCGAGAGCGTCTCCCGACTGCGCAATCGGGGCTGAGTGGCCGAGAACGTGCGACGATGCGGAGCATGGTCGGTAAGTTGCTGCGCGTCTTGCTGGTTGACGATCATGAGGTCGTTCGGCACGGTATTCGTGCGCTGCTGGGTGCCCATGAGGATGTTATCGTGGTGGGTGAGGCGGAGTCGGTGGCGGCCGCTGTGGTCGCTGTCGACCAGCATCGCCCCGATGTGGTGGTCATGGACGTGCGGTTGTCTGATGGCAGCGGTATTGAGGCCACCCGCGAGATCCGGGCCCGGCATCCTGAGACCCGGGTGCTGATGTTGACCTCCTTTGCTGACCATGAGGCGTTGCTTTCCTCGATCATGGCTGGTGCCAGCGGCTATGTGTTGAAGCAGATCAGGGGAAACGAATTGGTATCGGCTGTGCGGTCGGTGGCGATGGGTCAGAACCTGATCGACTCTGCCCTGATCGGTTGGGTGATGGAGCGGTTGCGTACTAGTGCAGAGCCGAGCGGGGATGATCGACTTATGCGATTATCTGCGCAGGAAGAACGGATCCTGGAGTTGGTTGCCGCAGGGCGGACCAACCGAGAGATCGGAGCCGAACTGCATCTGGCGGAAAAGACCGTGCGCAACTATGTCTCGAGTATTCTCGCGAAACTCGAGGTGGCCCGCCGGGCTGAGGCGGCGGCGTACCTCGCCCGTCGTTCTGCCCGGTTGGGAAGTCTTTAAAGCGGTAACCGGATGGTTACCGTGGTCCCGGTTGCTCCACTGTTGATAGTAAGCCGGCCGTCCAGGCTTGCGGATCGCTCGGCCAGATTGCGTAGCCCCTGGCCGCTGTGGGCCCCCGCAGTGGGCTCGAATCCATCGCCGTCGTCGTCGATTTCCAGTAATGCGGCGTCCTCGGTGCGTTTGAGGCTGACCCGACAGGTGGTGGCGTGAGCGTGGCGGCGCACGTTGGACAATGCTTCGCGGGTGAGTTGCACGATGTCCCCGGCCCGCGGGGTGAGTGCAGCGGCCACCGAGGCATCCACGTCAACCACAGTGGTCACCTGACTGATGCTTTGGAACTCCCTGACCAGTCGGTCGATGGCCGCATGCAGCTGGTGATCGGCCAGTAATCCCGGGCGTAGCTGGAAAACGTAGTTGCGGACATCTTCGATCACGGTGTCAATACTGTTCATGCTGGTGGCTAGGGCCGCGCGAACCGCGTCCGGTTGATCGGCGGCCAGGTCCACGGCTTGCAGCGTCATCCCCACCCCGAACAGCGACTGGATGACACCGTCATGGAGTTCCCTGGCGATCCGTTCCCGGTCCTCGGCAACAGCGAGCTGACGCAACGACTGGTGCAACTCATCCTCGGCTCGGCGCCTCTCACTGATGTCGAAGATCACACCATCTAGCCAGCTGCGGTTATTGCTGCCATATACCTGTTGACCGCGTTCGAGCACCCACGCCACGCTGCCATCAGCCCGGACGATCCGGTATTCGAGGATGAACATTTCGCCGCGTTGGGTCGCTTGGGTGACAGCATGCTGCACTTGGTCCCGGTCGTCGGGGTGGATGACGCTCGCAAACGTGCGGCATGAATTGCTAATGAAGTCAGAAACTGGATATCCGGAGATACGCTCAATATCATCACTGATCAACTCCATCGTCCAGTGCTCATCGTTGGCGCAGCGGTAAATCGCTCCGGGGACGTTAGCAATCAGTGTGCGCAACTGCGTTTCGCTAGTCTGCAGTTGCGCGCTGCGTACCCCTACTTGCGCTCGATGCAGCAGCTGAACTTCCTCGAACGGAGCGATTAGATAGTCATCCGCACCGGCGTCCAGCGCCTGCACCGGACCGGGCTGACAGCTTGGAGTCAGCACAAGGATATACGGATCGCCGTGCTGCTGGCGGGCTCGGATGGCCCGGCACAGCTCCACGCCGTTTCCGTCGGGCAACTCCCACTCGACGATGATCAGATCGAACGGTGCCTGGTTGAGCGCGGCAAGCGCCGCTCTCCCAGCCTGCTCCAGCTGGACGGCATAGCCCGCCGCCGAAAGGCATGCGCAGTTGGTCGCCGCCGTCGGGCTCGCGCCAACCAGCAGGATCCGCACCCCGGCACCGCGAGCCCCGAAGAACAGGTCAGATGTCACGCCCGTCATGGACATTCGACACTACCGGCACAGCACGCCCCGGCACAGCCCGTCGCCGTCCCTGTCAGACAACTGCCAGTCGATGACGATCAGGTCGAATGGTGCCTGGTTGAGCGCGGCAAGCGCCGCTCTCCCAGCCTGCTCCAGCTGGACGGCATAGCCCGCCGCCGAAAGGCATGCGCAGTTGGTCGCCGCCGTCGGGCTCGCCCCAACCAGCAGGATCCGCACCCCGCCACCGCGAGCCCGAAGAACAGGTCAAGTGTCACTGCCTCATGGGACATGTGACATCTACCGAGGGACTGTCGCTGGCGCGATGCTGTCACCGTGCAACTCCTGTCCATCAGGTCATGAGTGCGTACGACGGTCGCAATGCGGTTCCGGCAATTTGGGTCTGTCTGTCCGCGCGATAATTGCGGTCGATATGTGAGATTGCGGAGCGAACATGAGCCTTTCGGATCTAATGAAAATGTTCGGCTCCGTGGCGCCTCGGATGTTGTCACTTGGCGTCTTTTTGGCTTGTGGGTGTCACCGTCGCCGCGTTTTTGCAAAGCCGGGCAATCTCGATCCGGTCTCCGCAGATCGGGCCGCATCCCAGAGCTTGGTCATGCCCGCCGGACCAGCACACAACGGCCAATCCGCCGATGGCGACCGACGAACCAATGAAAAAAATAACTATCGGGACGAAATACACTCAGTCGACAATGTGACCAATCAACAGCTTCGACAAGGCCCCTTTTCGTCGGGATATCCCTGCCCTGCCACCCAACTTCAAGGAAGTCAATCAAATAGAGGTACAAGAAGTACCGAAAGCAGTGAATGCAAATAGGTCGAACTCAACCTTCGTATCGTTGTATACCTCGGGAGTTGTCATGTCAGCATGTTGCGCGACACCACCCCGGCCGGCCCCACCGTGCGCAAGACCCCCCGCGAATGGCCCGCCCCTGAGACGCGATCCATCACCGCCCGGGAGGCCCACCACCGGAGCCACCGGACAACCAACCGTGCAAAAGGACCGCCCTGACCAGGTTCAAGCCTTTGCTCCGGTCGAGGACCCCGAACACCCGCAGCAAAGCCGATGCCCGAAGTCGCCGGATGCGCACTGCCCACAACATCAGGCAGCTTTCTGCGGATCCCCAGCCACCACGGGCGACGCCACCGCCCCGCTGGAGGCCGCCGAGCTGCTAAGGCGAGCCGCAAAGGGCGACCCGGCGGCGTGGGAGGAAATCATGCGCCGCTACAGCGGTCTGGTCATCGCGAAGGTCCGCGCATTCCGATTACAAGACGCCGACGCGCTGGACGCAGTCCAGACGACCTGGCTGCGGCTGGCAGAAAACATCCACCGGATCCACCACCCCGAGCGTATCGCCGGCTGGCTAGCCACCACCGCCGCCCGAGAATGCCTGCACATCCTGCGCCAGGCCAAGCGCACCCAGACCCTTACTGACGCCGTGGTCGATCACACCGCCGACCCAGCCGCCAGCTCGGAACAACGAGTCATCAACGCCCACACGGCGCAGACGCTACGCGCGCTGATCGCCGAGCTGCCGCCACGCCGACGACGACTGCTGCGAGCACTATTTGCCGATCACCCCGCGTCCTACGCCGAACTGTCTCGCGCCACCGGAATCCCGCTCGGCAGTATCGGCCCCACCCGCAACCGGGCCCTGCACCAACTCCGGCAAAAGCTCCAAGACCACCAACTTTCCCCACCGGCCTAGCAACAAGCCGCTCCCCGGCGCCTCCCTAAGACACGGGGACGCCACAACTGCCAATCCGACGACCCCGCCCCGCACAGAGCACATCACCGTCGACCAACCCCCACGCCACTGCAGGCGATGTGCTCGAGGAGCGGCGACGCGAGTCGATATCGCCGCGTTCCTTTAGTATTACGCAGATTGCTACATCGATGGTGTGCTAGGGCGACATTTCATCTGATATGCAATCCACCAACGCTGATAGATAGACGGTGGCAGCCATCTCTACCGATCGCCGGTTCACTCGTAGCCGTGGGCTCTGGCGCACACACATGATCTCCTTGCTTGGCTCAGTGATCACGCGGTGACGGCCCTGACGCGGAGCGGCGTAGAGGAATAGACGCCGACAGGGCCGTCGATGAATAGGGAAAGTCTGTCGACGTTTATCTGCCCGTCTATTTGCGACGCTGCAGCGCCGGGTTGCCTTTCAGTTCATTTTGGAGACGGTGTGGGACAATCATGGCTGTAACATGGATCGAGGAGAACGGCTCTGGCAACGGTGAGGTACACGCCGTAGTACTTTTCAATCAGAGCGGCGACGTCTTGCCCGGTGCGTTGCCAGACGGCGACGTTGCGTTCCATGTCATCGGCACGGTTGTGCAGCAAGCCAGCCAGGGCAGGTCCGTGTGCCAGATCGGTGCGGTCGCTCAGTGCGTGAGCTGCTGCTCTCAGCGTGTCGGGAACGTTCATGCCCACCACCTCTGTCTCGGCTCCGCGGCGACTGTTCGCTCCGTGACGCCACGCTGGTGTGCAGCTTCTCGACGACCGGATCCGACGCTGGCCCCTGTTCACCGATCACGATGCTCACCGGAAAGCTATTCCACAGTAGAACCTGACGGCCATGACGTTTGTCTCAATTTTAGTCATCGGAGGGCCGACCGCGAACCACCACAACCAATGAGCCCATCAACTCCCATTCACCCCTACAAAGCCCCGATCCAACGGGTCCACCGCAGAGCCGCCCACACTTGTTTAATCGCAGGGCCTCCACCTCCCGCCGAGGACGACACCTCCATGCCCAACCAAACGTACGCCCAATGCCGCTAAGTTAGGCGCGCAAGTGATCTTGGTTGGCCGATGTTCGCCCAGGTCAACGACCGATAGGACGATCTTAAGAGGTCTTAACTTAGCGGCATTGAAACGTGCGCCCCGGCGTGCCCATTAGGGTCGCAAGGATCATGACGTTCATAAGCTTTCCACAACGGTGCTTTAGCCACTGACAAAGAAAGTATGCCGCAGCCCAAACCGACCGTTGGTCGTAGACCCTGCCGTCCGGCTCCGTCCACCGTCATCGCGAGCGTGCCGTTGCGCATCCGGCAGTAGGCGCCGCTGTGGACACGAGCAGCCTGGGTGCAGCAAGATCATGCCGTATCCACGCCGTGGGACGTCGGCGAGCCATGACTATGGCCGACAAACAATGAACACTGTGTCCCCGGGCTGCCGCGTGGTCGGGTTACGCCAGACCGCCGGGATACCACACGTCCCCCGGCGTCCAAGATCGTCAGTGGTCACGCCGGGCCATTGATCGTTTGGACACTTTATGGTCACAAAACACATCCAAACAACCGAAAACGACCACAGACGACGAGCGTTAGCAGTCGCGAAAGCCGCAGGTAATCGGTGCTATCCACTGACAACCACTATCACGGTCCGAGAATCCTTGGGTTCTGGGTTCGATCCCCAGGCGACCCACAAGATCAATATAGGCGTTGGCCTGCGACTTTAGCCACCGCAGTGAATCTCGGCCTAGTCTAGTGATCTTGTGTGGGGCCGACGTGAGGCTACGACACCGAGTTGCCAACGCTCACATCACGTGATGTCGAGCCAGGCTGGTCGGCCCCATCACCGCTTCTCCTGCTTCTGCTCGCTCGAATCTGCGGGCAAATCGTCAGTGGTGGGCGAGCGGTGTGTTGGATGGTGATGCGTGGCGGTCGTCTAGCCGGGCGTTTGTGGCGGGGCTGATGCCCCTATGGATGTCAAGCTGCTGACGGCTCGGCTTCGGGTGGGGCCGTGATGATCTGATAGATCTCGCGGGCGATGTAAACGCTTGAGGCAGCGGATGGCTTCGCGGCGGGTTTTGCCTTCGGTGGTGCGGCGGTTGAGGTAGTCGTGGGTGCGGGTGTCCCAGCGCAGCCGGGACAGGGCGATGCGGTAGAGCGCGGCGTTGG
>JAVRPG010000861.1:0-10363 GCA_032162325.1 Mycobacterium sp.
CACTCCACGCGCTCGCCGCGGCTACTCGTCGAATACTGGGCGCACGAGGCCGCGCTGATGGCCGTCGACGACTGGCCGCTCCTGCGCTGGCGGATGCGCGAGTACACGCACGGACGATGGGGCACCGAGATTGTCAAGAAGAACGCGAAGCTGGCCGACGACATCGTCGCCGCCGTCGCCGAAATCGGCCCGGCGACCTCGGGGCAGATCGAGGCCCATCTCGAGTCGGAGCCGCGCGGCAGGAAAGGCCCATGGTGGGACCGCAGCGACACCAAGTGGGTCGCAGAGGCGTTGTTCGCGGCGGGGGTGCTGACGACGGCCACCCGTGTCGGGTTCGCGCGGCACTATGACCTCACCGAGAACGTCCTGCCGCCGGACGTAGTGACCCAAGAGGTCGACGACGACGAAGCCGTTCGTGAGCTGACTCTGCGGGCGGCCGGCGCGTTGGGTGTGGGCACCGAGGCCGACATTCGCGACTACTTCCGGCTGTCGCCCCAGAAGGCCAAGCCGGCGATCGCCAAGCTGGTAGCCGACGGAGAACTCGAGCCCGTCGACGTTGAGGGCTGGAGCGCGCCGGCGTATCTGCGAGCCGGCCAAATCGTGCCCCGCCAGGACCGCGGCACGGCGCTGCTGTGCCCATTCGACCCGTTGATCTTTTTCCGGCCAAGAGTGGAGCGGGTATTCGATTTCATCTATCGCATCGAAATCTACGTGCCTGCGAACAAGCGCCAATTCGGTTACTACGTATGGCCGTTCATGCTCGACGGCCGTCTGGTCGGCCGCGTCGACCTCAAGGCCGAGCGCAACCGCGACGCGCTGCATGTCGTCGGCGCGTTCGCCGAGCCGGGCGAGCAGCCGGCGCAGGTGGCCGATGCGCTGGCCATGCAGCTGCGCGTGATGGCCTCGTGGCTCGGCCTGTCGGAGCTCACTGTCGGTGAACGCGGCGACCTGGTCAAGGAGCTGTCACGGGCGGTGGCTGCGGTTTAAGGACTATGAACGGTTACTGCCGGAATCGGGACGCCATACGACTTCGAGATCTGCCTCCGCGATGGTGACTAATGCTTGTGTGACACCATCGGAGTCCGCGAACTCCACCAGGTAGGCGCGGGGCACGTCCTGACGTTGGAAGTCGTTCACGACCGTTCCTTCCGAACCGACCGGAAGATCATGCTCCGGTATAGCCCGCAGTAGTCGTACCACATCGAGATCTCTTGGTTTCACGCCTCTGCGTCTTTCATCTCTTCGTGGGAATCGTCGTCACCAAGCGCACGACTCCGTCGTCATTTCGCATCCAGCCGAACAGCACATCGATGGTCTTGCCGTTGGCTCCGGTTATCGGAATCACCTGGTTGTATGTCGTACCGAATTGAGTGACGCCCGTTTGTACCGCCTTGCCCGGATCGAAGACTACCTGCCTCTCCAATTCGGCCGCATTCTCTCGCGTGAATCCGAGCGCTTGATTGAACCAATCCGCCTTAGGTCCGCCCTTTGCATGTTCGGGATTCAACAGATACCCCTCCACTTTTCGCTTGATGCTCTCTTCCGAAAGCCTCAGTGCCTCGGCTCCTTCGACTGCGCCGCCGCGTCCTGCCGTCTCTGCGGCCAAGATCGTTGGACGCGCCGCGAGAAGCGGGCCCAACTCAGATATCGAGCGAGCCGCGGCGCCGGCCGCACTGACCGCGGGTAAGCCGGAGAGTTCTGCGGCCAGCCGGAAGTCTCGGATGATGGTGGCGATCCGTGAGCCTGTCGCCACCAGTCGGGAGACATCGACGACCTTGGAAACGGCTTCGCTGATTCCGACCGTAAGTGGCACGAGAATGGCCGCAACGATTTCGGTGACGGCGACGGTGGCACCGAGGACGACCATCTCGTGGATGATCTTTGAATGCGCGTCATCGACCGCCTGCGCATATGTTGAACAAGCCTTCGCTGCTTCGTCACATCCGTCGGCGACGCCTCGCATCTGATCGCGCACCATGGTGCAGTTCTTGATGAGGTTCGGGAACTCGGGCGACTTCTGGTCCATAAGGGGAGCGATTGCGCCCATCGAACTTGGCCCACCATTGACTAGCTGTGCCGCAGCTCGCAGATCCCGGGCCGCCGATATCCACGCATCGGCTGCGGCTCGCAGCTTGTCCTGATGACCATTCGGCCACAACTCGCCCTGGACATAGGCCGCGACGGTATGCCACCATTCGGGGACGTCGCTGTGTCCGCGTTCTGCCGACGGGATAGCGGGCTTGTTGAAGCTCGGCGCCCCCATCGGCGGCATCGCGAGTACGGCCTCATCGTTCATTGCCGATTGCCCGTCGGCGTTTAGATGGTTCACGCCAGTGGCATACAGCAGGTCCTAACACCGTCCTACGCCCTGAACGACAGCGGTCGCGGCGTCAATCAGACTCGTGGCCAGCGGATCGTACTGAATCGCCCAAGCATGAGCCCCAGTGTCCGTGCCGGCCATCCCTGCCGAGGCGTTCAGTACGCTTGCGAGTTCGTTGACTGCAGAGGCCGCAGAGGTGCGCACACTGTTGTACACGCGCGCGGCATCGAACAGCGCGTCGGGGTCGACGTCCTGAGTCACGTCGACGATCTACCGTCCGGAGCTATCGCCGGTGTCATGATGAACTTCAGCGCGTTGGTCATGGCCACATCGCCATGTTGACCTCGATAACGTCCGAGTAATTGCGGTGCGCAACGCACGCCGCTTCTCGCAATTCCGCAAGCGCCTCCCGCATCTGGGTCGCAGCTGTTTTCCACTCGCCGTGAAGTGCAAGGTGGGCCGAGGCGGCCTCGCCGGACCAACTGTCATGCAGGTCGGCAACTTGGTTATCGACGCGCGCGGCGATCGTCTCGGCGCGTTGTTCGAAAGCCTGAAGCGTCTCAACGAACGCCAATAGTTCCTCGAGTTCGACGCGGTAGCGCATCACAGACCGATCCCACTGCCGGTCGATCCCAGCATTTGCGCGGAATTGTTGTCTCGCTCCTCATAGAGAACCGCGGCCTGCGCGAGGCGTCGCGACGACTCGGCGAGTGCTTCGACGATGCGCGCAGCGCCTTCGTGCCATTCCTCCCACGCGTGAGTGAACGCCGAAGCAGCAACGCCGGACCATCCATGCGAGAGGTTGTCCCACTCCCGGGTGACGCGAGCCAGTTCCTCTCGAAGTTCTTCGGCCTCATTGCTGACGACATGCGAGGGTATTGAACGCCGTATCCGCGTCGACTCTTAAATGATCAGCCATGATTCCCCGGAGATGCCTAGCGTGTAAGCGCTACAGCCCGAACGACTGCCGCTTGTTTTAGCCTAAAGCGTCACGGGAGACCGTCCCGACACAACTTTTGAGCGTGCCCAGGTCGCCGCCGAGTTGCAGACGGTGGCCTCGTGGCTCGGCCTGTCCGACGTCACCGTGGGGGACCGAGGTGATCTGACGAAGGAGCTGTCGCGGTCGCTGGACTGACGCCTTCACCGGGCACTGCGGGCTCCTCGCCCAACTCCGGCACCCCTCGGCCGCGGAGCTTATTGACGACGAACACCACCGCGCCGATGCCCAGCCACACGATTCCGCCGATCTTGGCGAGCGAGTCCGCATTGAACAGCACGTAGGCGATGATCAGGAAGCCAAGCGTCGGCACGACGAGGTGCAGCAGATAGTTCTTCGACTTCATGCGCCCGACGTAGTACCAGACGACGGAGACGTGAAGCAGACAGAACGCGAACAGGGCGCCGAAGTTCACCAGGGACGAGATGAGCCCGATCTGGCCGACGAAGAACAGCACCAGCACGATGCTGATCGCACTGACGACGAGGATCGCCGCGATCGGCACCTGGCGTGCGCTGACCTTGGATAGGACGCTCGGCAGCTGGCGGTCGCGGCTCATCGAATACAACAGCCGACTGGTCGCGGCCTGGGCGGCCATGGCGTTGGCGAAGCCGACGGCGAGCACGTTGACGACGAAGAACGCGTTCATCCAGCCCGTGTTGGATGCGGCTTCGACCAGCTTGAAGAACGCATTGCCGGCCTCGTCGTCGCTGAACGCCTCACGACCGCCGGCCAGCAGGCTGGCTAGCCACGTCTGAACGATGAACAGGGACGCCACGATGAACAGTGAGACCACCATGGCCCGACCCGCGGGATTCCTTCTGCCGGTGGATTCTTCGGCCAGCGTGGAGATGCCGTCGAATCCCAGGAAGCTCAGCACGGCGATCGACAGTGCCGTCGCAATGAGTGGTGCGCTCACGGTTTCCGGATTCCAGATCGGCGCGGTGCTCCAGCCGACGTTGGGCAGCGAGTCGCCGTTGATGGCGCGCACCGCGATGATCACGAAGATCACCACGAAGACCAATTCGATGGCCAAGAACACGCGGTTGGCCATCTTCAGCGAGTCGACGCCGAGCAGGTTGATCACGGTGTTGACGACGACGAACACGATCGCCCAAAGCCACCGCGGTGTCCCCGGGAACAGGCCGATCATCGACTCGGCGGCGAATACGTACAGCAGAGTCGGCACCAGCAGGTAATCCAGGAGGATCGCCCAGCCGGCGAAGAAGCCGACGCCGGGCCGAATGCCTCGGCCCACGTAGGAGAACACCGATCCCGCCAGCGGGAAGGATTTGGCCATCTGCGCGTAGGCCATCGCGGTGAACACCATGGCCACCAGGCCGATGAGGTACACCAGCGGGACCATGCCCGAAGCGCTGTTGTAGACGGTCCCGAAGATCGCCCATGGCGCGATCGGAACCATGAAGACCAGCCCGTAGATCACGAGGTCGACGGTCGCGACCGAGCGGTGGAGTTCCTGCTTGTAGCCGAAGGATTCGAGGGTGCGCTGGCCGTCCATGAATGTCCTGTCGGGTCGAGGATGGGCTAGATACGGGGTACGGCATCGTGGCTGGCGAGGAATGCGGCGACGACGGCGCGGAACTCCTCGGGCTTCTCCAGGTGCGTGCAGTGACTGGTATCGGGGAACACGCGGCTTTCCACGTCGGCGATGTGCTCGACGTAGGGCTGCCAGGTGGCGGGTGTGGCCTCGTCGAACTCTCCGGCGATGACGAGGCTGGGCGCGGTGATGAGGGGCAGCCGGTCGATGATGCTCCAGCCGCGCAGCGTGCCGAGGACGTGAAACTCGTTGGGGCCGTTCATGGTGTGGTAGACCGTCGGTTCCGCCTCCAACTGCACCACGGTGTCGACGAAATCCTGTGGCGTCGGCACCACACGACACACATGGCGGCGGTAGAACTCGTCGGTCGCCGCCAGGTACTCCGGGTCGGTGACGGTGCCCGCCTCTTCATGACGGGTCAGCGCGGCCTGGGTGTCCGGCGGCAGCTGGGCCCGCAACTCGTCGGCGCCGGCCATCCAGAGGGCCATCGATGCGGGGGAATTGCAGATCGCCAGTGAAGCAAGTCCCTGTGGTTGCCGGACGGCGATCTCTGCGCCCAGCATGCCGCCCCAGGACTGGCCCAGCAGGTGATAATCGTCGATGCCGAGCGCGCTGCGCACGGTGTGGAACTCGTCGACGAACAAGTCCGGGTTCCAAAAGTCGCCCGGCGCGTCGGGCCGGTGGGTGCTATTGCCGCAGCCGAGCTGGTCGTAGTGGATGACCGTTCGGCCGGTCTCGTCAGCCAGTTCAGCGATGTTGCGCACGTAGTTGTGCGCCATCCCCGGTCCGCCGTGCAGGACAAACAGGGGCAGGGCGCCGCTGCGCGCATCGTCAGGCGCGGTGATCTGCACCCAGGTTTCGTAGCCGCGGAACGGCACCAATCTGGTCTCGCGGATCATGTCGATCAGCATGAACCCGTAAAGGTCTCCTAGCAAGACCATTGATCGGGAATTAACATTTGTGCAGACGACGGAGGGACTCAGCCATGGCGCACAACGGCGCATCGGCCGCGCCGGGGCTGTTGCAACAGCAACTCGACACGCCGTCACGGGTCGACGAGATCACCGACCGGCTGGTCACCGCGATCGCGATCGGCGAATACCTGCCCGGTGCGCGGCTGCCCGTCGAACGCCAGCTCGCCACGGCGCTGCGGGTCGGTCGCATGACGGTGCGAGCGGCTCTGGCGCGGCTCCTCGACCGGGGCCTGATCGAAACACGACGCGGTCGCGGCGGGGGATCGTACGTGTTGGACCAATGGCCGGAGTCGTCGACCGAGGCGGTGGGGCGCACGCTGAGCATGCGCCTCGGCGATCTGCGTGACCGCTGCGATGCCCTGTGTCGATTGCAGGGCACTGTCAGCCGCGCCGCCGCTGAATCCCGTTCCGAGCAAGATATTTCGGGGCTGTGGGAACGGTTTGAGGCATACCGGGCAGCCGAGACCGGCCTCGCCGCACAGCAGGTCGACAGCCGGCTTCACCTGGCGATCATGGACGCTGCCCACAACGACGTCCTCAAGCAGCTGTTGCTCGACCTCAAGGCGTCGGTGAGCATCGGTTCGCCTGCGCATCTGTGGGGCGAACCAACCACGATGCGCCGCATGGAATTACGGGCTTTATGCGAACACGAACAGCTGGTGTCCGCCATTGCCGACGGTCGCGGAGACGACGCCGATGAGCTCGCACGCCATCACGGCGCCATCGACTTCGAGCTGATCACCACGGCGATGCGCCGCGCCGGCGTGCTCATCGACTGATAGAGGAACTACCAAGCGACGTCAGTTCAACGGAATATCGTTGTCGCCCTTGGTTTCCTGATACTGCTCGGACAACTGCGCATAGCGGTCCCGGATACGTTGTTCCTGCTCGCGCAATTGGGTCCGCTGCGGCTCGGGTTCGGACTCGACCAGCTCGGGTATCGAGTAGGCGGTCCAAAACGCGTTGCTTCGTCGGTAGCCGCCGTCGTCCAGGCCGAATACCTCGTTCAGGGTCGTCAGGTCGTGAGGAATGGCGAAAGCGTCCCGGGAATCCTGGTAGCTGAAGAAGTAGTAGAAGTTGTCGAATCCCCCCCAGGTGATGGCCGACACGCATAGTGAACAAGGTTCGTGGGTGGACAGGAACACCAGGTCGCGTGTCGATGGCCGGTCGGCCACGTCATAAAACTGGTTGAGGGTGCTGACTTCGCCGTGCAACAGCGGATTGTCGGTTTCGCTGTTGCTGCCCGCGATGACTATCGACAGGTCGGACTTGCGCAGAAGCGCAGCGCCGAAGACCTTGTTCCCGGCAGCGACACCACGCTCGGTCATCGGCAGGATCCCGCGATCGATGACGTCGAGCAAGCGGGGAGTGATCGTGGAGGCTGCCATGGCGTCACACTAGCCCGACACACCGGCCTCTAATGCTGCTAACAGATTGGAGGGATCGGGCCTCCTCGCCGTCAACACTGGGTTGCCCGCGGAAATCGGGCGCACGATCGTCGCCGCGGGCGAGGGACAGACTCGCGCTCTGCAGGACCACCACGACGGTGCAGACCAACACGAGTAACTTTGCCTGACCGGCCCCGATGTGCGCACCTGCCTCGAGCCGCGATAACGATGCCGTCCGCCACACCACATAAGCGACCAGCAGGGCTGGCGTATGGAAGGTAGATCAACGCACCCGAGACGATTCTTGTCAGCGCAGACCCCATAGTCCCCGGACTATCACCGGCCCGCCGCCACCGGAAACCGGCCAACCACACCGACAGGCATATCGCAAGCACCGTCGGTATCAACCACGTCAACATACTGTGGGCGAAGTTCCACAACGAAGCGCTGCTATCAGTCCAGCCGGCAGGAGCGGTTCGTGGGGTTGAGCCGGTTGATTCGGCGGGTTTGCTAACGACAGCGCAAGGTCGTCGAGGCTGGCGACGATGAATGCCATCACCACCGGAGGCGTGAGCACGGAGACGATGAATCGGAGGTGCGCGCCCATTGCTGCCGCCGAAACGACTTGCACCGCACCGAAAAACAGCGTGTAGACCGAAAAGAAAAATGCCACACCGGCAAGCACTCCTTGGATAGCGCTCGGCCGCTGACTAGCGCACACCCCTCCTCTCCCGATAAAAGCGCGAAGAGTACCGCGGCCGTGACCAGACCGAGGAACGCACATGCCAACGCTGTGACAAAGCGGTTGTCCTGCTCGTACTCGCGCGCCGCATCGCCTGCGCTGCCCCGCCGGTGCTGGCGATTGACAACGAGCATGATGGCGAGAAAGGCGATCCCGGCGAGCACACCGGCTAGCTGGGAGTAGTTTCCAGCTGACTGAGAGAAGTCAAACTGCAGCCACAACTCGCAGGGCGCCCCCGGGGATTCCATGGCCTGGATAGGCACCAAAGGATTCGCGCTCGAGCCGCCCATGAGTCTCCAGTTGACGGTCGGAGTACCTCGACCGCGCCAACGTAGCAGGTGAAGCGGTGCGCCGGCCCACATCGTCGCCAGATACTGTGAGTTCGTGGCCGAGACGGCGCCCCTGCGCGTGCAACTGATCGCCAAGACCGACTTCTTGGCGCCACCGGACGTGGCGTGGAGCACCGACGCCGACGGCGGTCCGGCGCTGGTGGAGTTCGCCGGCCGGGCGTGCTACCAGAGCTGGTCGAAGCCCAATCCGAGAACGGCGACGAACGCCGCATACATCCGCCACATCATCGACGTCGGCCACTTCTCGGTGCTCGAGCACGCCTCGGTGTCGTTCTACATCACGGGTATCTCGCGGTCGTGCACCCATGAGTTGATCCGGCATCGGCACTTCTCGTATTCGCAGCTGTCGCAGCGGTTTGTCCCCGAACACGACGCTGAGGTGGTCGTGCCGCCGGGAATGGAGGACGACGCCGAGCTGCAGGAGATCTTCAAGGCCGCCGCCGATGCCAGCCGAGCGACCTACACCGAGCTACTCGCGAGGCTCGAGGCCAAGTTCGCGGATCAACCCAACGCGGTGCTGCGGCGCAAGCAGGCGCGGCAGGCCGCCCGCGCAGTGCTGCCCAACGCCACCGAGACGCGCATCGTCGTCACCGGCAACTACCGCGCCTGGCGGCATTTCATCGCGATGCGGGCCAGCGAGCACGCCGACGTCGAGATGCGCCGGCTGGCGATCGAGTGCCTGCGACAGCTCATCGACCTGGCGCCTCAGGTTTTCTCCGACTTCGAGATCTCCACGCTGGCCGACGGCACGGAGGTGGCGACCAGCCCTTTAGCCACGGAGGCTTGACGGGGCTGGCCAGATATTGCCACGGACCTATAAGGTCGAGCGGGTAATCTTGGTCCCCGTGAGCACCAGCGGATTCGACGTGACCGCCCGATTGGGCACCGTGCTGACCGCGATGGCGACTCCGTTCAAGCCCGACGGGTCGCTGGACACCGATGCCGCGTCCCGGCTCGCCACCCACCTGGTCGACTCCGGCTGCGACGGCCTGGTGCTGTCGGGCACCACGGGGGAGTCGCCGACCACCACCGACGACGAGAAGCTCGCGCTGTTGCGCGCGGTGCTGGAGGCGGTCGGCGACCGCGCGCGCGTCGTCGCGGGTGCGGGCACCTACGACACCGCGCACAGCGTGCACCTCGCGAAGGCGTGCGCGACCGAAGGCGCGCACGGCCTGTTGGTCGTGACTCCGTATTACTCGCGCCCGCCGCAGGCCGGACTGCTGGCGCATTTCACGGCGGTTGCCGATGCCACGCCGCTGCCGGTGATTCTCTACGACATTCCGGCGCGGTCGATGATCCCGATCGAGTGGGACACCATCCGCACGCTGGCCGAGCATCCGAACATCGTGGCCATCAAGGACGCCAAGGGCGACCTGCACGGCGGCGGTCAGATCATCGCCGAGACCGGGCTGGCGTACTATTCGGGTGACGACGCGCTGAACCTGCCGTGGCTGGCGATGGGTGCCGTCGGCTTTGTGAGTGTATGGGGACATTTGGCCGCTGGTCAGTTGCGAGACATGTTGTCCGCGTTCGCCTCTGGCGACGTCGCGACGGCGCGCAAGATCAACGTGACGCTCGGGCCCTTGAGCGATGCACAGGCGCGACTCGGCGGCGTCACGTTGGCCAAGGAGGGGCTGCGGCTGCAGGGCATCGACGTGGGCGACCCGCGGCTGCCGCAGGTGCCGGCGACCCTGGAACAGATCGAGGCGCTCGCCGCCGATATGCGCGCCGCCACGGTGCTGCGGTAGTGAACGAAGAATTCAAGCCACCGGGGCCACTGGCCCCAGGCGGACTGCGGGTCACTGCGCTGGGTGGAATCAGCGAAATCGGCCGCAACATGACCGTTTTCGAGCATTTGGGTCGGCTGTTGATCGTCGACTGCGGGGTGCTGTTTCCCGGCCACGACGAGCCAGGCGTCGACCTGATTCTGCCGGACCTGCGCCACGTCGAGGACCGCCTCGACGATGTCGAGGCCCTGGTGCTTACCCATGCGCACGAGGACCACATCGGCGCGATCCCGTTCCTGCTCAAGCT
>JAVRPG010000862.1:0-4308 GCA_032162325.1 Mycobacterium sp.
TGGTGACCGGCGGAGTCCGCGGAGTCGGCGCCGGAATCAGTGCGGTATTCGCCGATCAGGGCGCGACCGTGGTGACGTGCGCCCGCCGCCCGGTCGACGGATTGCCCTACGAATTCCACCCCTGCGACGTGCGGGACGACGAGGCGGTGGCCGCGATGGTCGACGCGATCGTGGAGCGTCACGGCCGCCTCGATGTGGTGGTCAACAACGCGGGCGGCTCGCCGTACGTTCTCACCGCGGATGCGAGCGCGAAGTTCAGCCGGAAGATCATCGAGCTCAATCTGTTTGGGCCGCTCTCGGTTTCGCAGCACGCCAACCGGCACATGCAGACCCAGTCGCAGGGCGGATCGATCGTCAACATCGGTAGCGTCAGCGGGCGAAGGCCGAGCCCGGGTACCGCCGCCTACGGCGCCGCGAAGGCCGGTGTCGAGGGCCTCACGGCAACTTTGGCGGTCGAGTGGGCGCCGAAGGTGAGGATCAACTCGGTCGTGGTCGGCATGGTCGAGACGGAGCAATCCGAACTGTTCTACGGTGACGCCGACTCGATCGCGGCCATCTCGAAGAACGTGCCGCTTGGCCGGTTGGCCAAGCCCGCCGACGTCGGATGGGCCGCGGCGTTCCTGGCGTCCGACGCCGCGTCTTACATCAGCGGTGCCTCCCTCGAGGTGCACGGCGGCGGCGAGCCCCCGCACTACCTGGCAACCACGACTGCTGACATCAAATAACTAAGGAGACAACGGATATGGGATTGCTCGACGGCCGCGTGGTCATCGTGACGGGCGCCGGTGGCGGCATCGGACGGGCACATGCCCTGGCGTTCGCCGCCGAGGGTGCGCGCGTCGTGGTCAACGACATCGGTGTCGGGCTGGACGGATCGCCCGCCGGTGGCGGCAGCGCTGCGCAGGGCGTCGTCGACGAGATAACCGCCGCCGGAGGCGAAGCCGTCACCAGTGGCGCGAACGTCGCCGACTGGGCGCAGGCCGAGGGCCTCATCCAGACCGCGGTCGACTCGTTCGGCGGGCTTGACGTTCTGGTCAACAACGCAGGCATCGTCCGCGACCGTATGTTCGCCAACACAAGTGAAGAGGAGTTCGACGCCGTCACCGCCGTGCACCTCAAGGGTCACTTCGCCACCATGCGGCACGCGGCGGCCTACTGGCGTGCGCAATCGAAGGCGGGCAAAACCCCCGACGCCCGCATCATCAACACCAGTTCCGGCGCCGGGCTGCAAGGCAGTGTGGGACAGGCCAATTACAGCGCCGCCAAGGCGGGCATCGCGGCCCTGACGCTGGTGGCCGCCGCCGAGATGGGCCGTTACGGCGTCACCGTCAACGCCATCGCCCCGTCCGCGCGAACCCGAATGACCGAGACCGCCTTCGCCGAGATGATGGCGACCCAGGACGCCGAGTTCGACGCCATGGCGCCGGAGAACATTTCGCCGCTGGTGGTTTGGCTCGGCAGTGTCGAGTCGCGCGACGTCACCGGGAGGATGTTCGAGGTCGAGGGCGGCATCGTGCGCGTAGCAGAGGGCTGGGCGCACGGACCCGAGGTCGACAAGGGCGCCCGGTGGGATCCGGCCGAGCTCGGCCCGGTCGTCGCCGATCTCCTCGGCAAGGCCCGGCCGCCCGTTCCGGTTTACGGTGCTTAGGCAGGCTCGCACACCACCAAGGGGATGACCCGGTCGGTAGCGTCGCGATATCCCTTGTACGGCGGGTAGATCCGGATCAGCGGAGGCCAGTAGCGGGCGCGCTCCTCGTCGGTCGCGTCACGCGCAACGAGATCGAGGCGGTCGCCGCGAATCTGCACGGCCACATTGGGATTCGCCTTGAGGTTGCGATACCACGCCGGGTGGTCGGACCGTCCGCCGAACGAAGCAGGCAGCACCACGCGGTAGCCGTCGCGCAGATACAGCGTTGCCGTGGTGCGTGGTTCTCCGGTTCTGCGTCCCTTCGTCGTAACCAGCGCCGCCGGAAACCACAGCAGCTTGGCGCCCAGGCGTCCGTTCGTCCGCTGATAGACCCAGATGTGGGCGCGTGCAAAGTACTTCATCAGCAATGCAAGGAACTTCGAGTTGCGGATTGTGCCCTCGCGCATGGCTTCCCTACTTCTTGGTGCGACGGCTGCCGCCGTGCCAATCCTCTTCCTTGCCAACCGATTCAGGTTCGACGCCGAAGCTGGCCAGCTGGGGTCGCTCGCGCAGGGAGCGCTTGATCTCGGCAAAGCCGGGGAAGGCCGCCAGCGCAACGACGTGGTCCCAGAGCTCGACGGCTTCATCTGCTGACGGCAGCCTGCTGATCACCGGGCCGAAGAACGCCGTTCCGCCCGGCGGCTGGAAGTGCAGGATCGGTGTGCCGACGTCGCGCCCCGTCAGGGCCAGCGCCTCCTCGGTCTCCGCTCGGATTTCGTCATCGAGCGTCTGGTCGTCGAGCGCCTCCGCGAGATCGGATGGTAGACCGGCATCGCGCAACAAGGGCTCGAGCGCGCGTCGCGACCCCTGGTCCGACGCCGACAGCGGATCAACGTCGCGAGACGTGTCGAAGATCCGGGTGCCGATCGCCTTGTAGAGCGGGCCGACAGCCTCGCGGCCGTGCTCTGCACGCACCCGCGCGACGACCCGCAGCAGCCGCAGGCCCGCGGTGTGCCCGTCCTCGTAGTTCGGCGGAAAGTGCGACGCATAGTCGATGTGCGAGTTGAGGATCCGCAGCGAAATGAACCGCCAGTCGACGCTGTAGTTGCGCTCTGCCGCGACGGTGCGCACCCACTTGCTGGTCAGCCAAGCGAAGGGGCAGACCGGGTCGAAGTAGAAGTGCAGGTCGTACCGTGTGGTCACGGCCCGCAGACCACGAGCGGGATCACCCGATCGGTCCAGGACTGGTAGTCGTTGTAGGTCGGGTACATCTCGATCAGCCGCGGCCAGTACTTGGCGCGTTCCTCGTCCGTGGCGTCACGGGCGGTCAGGTCGAGCACCTCTTTCTTGATCTGGACCTGGACCTTCGGATTGGCCTTGAGGTTCAGGTACCACATCGGGTTCTTGTCACTGCCGCCCTTGGACGCAGCAACGACCACGGTGTCGCCGTCGCGGTGGAAATAGAGCGGGCTGACCCTAGGCTCGCCGCTCTTGCGCCCGGTCGTGGTCAGCAGCGCCACCGGAATACCCTGAACGTTGCTGCCGAAGCCTTCGCCGTCGCTGCGGCGGTACATGAAGGTGTTGAGCTTCGACATCCACTTGATGCAGAAGTCCGCGGGCTTCGTGTCCATGAAGCGGGGGCGAGACGTCGGCATGGCTCGATCCTAGTCCCGAGAGCGGGCGCTACGACTTGGTCACGAAGGGCCGAACGTTCGCCCGGATGTGGTGGATCAAGCCGTCCGCTGCGGGGATGACGAACGTCTCATCGATGTGGGCGCCCACTCGGCGCCCGGCGAACGACGGTTTGGTCGCCAGATCGAATCGAGCCTGCACTGTTTCGCCGTCCACGGTGAATTCCGGAACTGAGGTCTCCCGGATGATCCGGTACTGCGGCCCACGATTCAGGCTGCGGCGTAGGTGATTTCCCGAAAATCCGGTCTTGAGGCCGACCTCGATGCGGGTGCAGCCCGGCGCGAACGGCACCTTGTCGGCATCGTGACTGACCAGCGCATCGATGTAGGCCTGCGCGGCCGCGATCCGTTCGGCGTCCGAGGTCAACTCTTAGATCCGCTCGATGATCGTGCCGGTGGACAGCGCTCCACCGGCGCACATCGTGATCAGCGCGGTGCTCTGGTCCGTGCGCTCCAGCTCGTGCAGCGCCGTGGTGATCAGCCGGCTGCCGGTGCTGCCAACGGGGTGGCCGAGGGCGATCGCGCCGCCGTTGACGTTCACCCGTTCCATGTCCGGCTCGTGCACGCGCGCCCATGACAGCACGACGGACGCGAAGGCCTCGTTGATCTCGGTGATGTCGATGTCGCCCATCTTCATGCCGGCCTTCTCCAGCACCTTGGCCGTCGACTGGACCGGGCCATCGAGGTGGTAGTACGGCTCCGCGCCGACCAGCGCCTGGCTGATGATCCGTGCCCGCGGCCGCAGGCCCAGCGCCTTGGCCTTGTCTTCGTCCATCCACAGCACCGCTGCGGCGCCGTCGGAGATCTGCGACGAGGTGCCCGCCGTATGGATGCCGCCGTCGATCACCGGGTTCAGCGAGGCGAGGCCTTCCAGTGTGGTGTCCCGAAGGCCCTGGTCGCGGGTGACCACTTGGCGATCTGCGGTTGGTTGCTTGCTCTCGTCGAGCACCGGCGCCTCGATGCCACTGATCTCCCGATCGAAGCGGCCCT
>JAVRPG010000863.1:0-7167 GCA_032162325.1 Mycobacterium sp.
CCGGCAACCGCGGCACACGCGCCTCGGTCAAGGCGCACAGTCCGCGGATGCCGGGACCGAGCAGGGCGACCACGTCCCCGGGCCCAGTGCCGGGTATCGTTGCACCCCAACGGATTCCAGCGCCGAGCGGGTTGAATGCCGTTGCGACCACCGGGTCGAGCGCCGTCGGCACCGGCAGCACCATCGAATCAGGTGCCAGGTATTGATACTCGGCGTAACCACCCCACAGCCCCGGCGCGCGGTCGACGGAGATGAACCCGTACATGTCGGCCAGGCCGTGGCGCCCGCACCGGCGGTACTCCCCGTTCACGCATGCCGTGCAGTCACGACACTCCCTGGGCCAGACCCGGTACCGGGCCAGGACTGGAAAACCTCGACTGCCACCCGATCCCCCGCAGCCACGCCCCACCGCGCAGCGGCCCGCGGACCGATCGTTTCGATGATCCCGATCGTCTCGCGGCCGGGGACGAACGCGAATCCGCCCGCGAGTTCGCCTGTGTACTGCTCGTGGTCGGTTCCGCACAGCCCGCACGCCTCCACCCGAAGCAGCGCGTCGTCGTCGCCGACGGCGGGCAGCGGGATGTCGTGGATCACGAGGTGACGCGGCCGTTCCAGCACCAACGCACGCGCTGTCGCGGAGTCCGGCATAGCCGCACCGTTAACTGAAATGTGAGCGTTTGCACGACTGGGCATTTCAGGCAGCCTTCCCTTTGGGGGAGGCACTCCCACCGCCATCGGCGTTGCCGCCTACTTCGGCTCGGGTTCGGGTTTCACTGCCACCAGCGTCACCGTTGGTTGACGGCTTACGGTCGGCTCCACCCGTGACGACCCCGGTACTCGGGTCCGTTTCATGATGTGCGTACCTCGCCAGGTTCACGGCAGCGTTTCGGTCTCGGTCGATCACCAGACCACAGTTGTCGCATTCGTAATTCGCTCCGCCAGGTGCAGCTTGGCTTTCACTGCACCACAGCCAGAGCACAACTTCGAGCTCGGAAACCACCGGTCGGCTTTGACCACACGAGAGCCGTACCAGCCGGTCTTGTAGTCGAGCTGGCGGAAAAACGCACCAATGCCAGCGTCGGCGAATGCGCGGTTGAGACCACGTTTTTGGGCCTTACCGCGGGCCATCAGGTTCGTCACGACCAGCGTCTCGGCCCCGGTCACGTCATGGTTATGGCTGAGCCGGGTCGTCAGCTTATGTATGCGATCGGCGCGCAGGTTCGCCACCCGCGCATGCACGAGTCCGATCAGGCGTTGTGTGCGCATCCAGCCGTGCGACGGTTGCCGCTTACGCCGGGTCGTCTCGTCCCACGGGCCGACCTGGCGGGCCGCCTTGCGCTGTAACGCTCGCAGTTTGCGGTGCGCTTGCTTGAGCTCGCGTGGCGCCCGATGACGTTCGAGCTCGTTGCCGGCGGGGTCGGCGACGACAATCAGGTCCTTGACTCCGGCGTCGACCCCCACCACCGCGGCGTCGCGCTTGACATGCGCCGGGCGGCCGGTCTCGCGCGCCACGAGACAGGTCAACGACACTAGCCAGCGGCACCGTTCGAATCGCACTGTCGCCTTCAACATCCGGGCGGTACCCGCCTCGATCCTGCGGGCCAGCTTGCGGGTGTTCTCGTGGGTCTTGATCGTGCCAAGCCGGGGCAAGGTGATGTGGTGGCGGTCCGGTTCGAGTCGAATAGTGCCGGTGGTAAACGTGAACTTCTTCGTTGCACCGGCTTTCTTCTTGAAGCGAGGAAATCCCATCCGCGGCCCATTGCGCACGCCATTCCTCGACGCGTCCCAGTTGGCCAATGCTTCCGACAGCGCACGGCACCCGCTGGCGTACACCTCTTTAGAGTTCTCGGGCCACCACGGCGTGCCGTCGGCACGCACCGCCACGGTGTGTTTGCGCTGGTCCAATCCTTTCGCAGCGCCTGAACGACCAACTCATGGTCGGCGTCAGATCGCGCTCCACGATCCCATACGAGCACTCGGCGGCGCGTTGATCCAGGTTTGCCTTCACCGCCGCCAACATGACGTTGTACGCGAACCGGGCAGCCCCGGCATGCGATCCCAACGCCTCGACCTGCGCTGGTGTCGGATCTAGAGCGAACTGATACGCCTGCGCGGTCCAACCGTCGGGAATCTCGAACCGCGCCATCAGCCCACCACCTCTGCCGGTTCCGGCTGGAATCCGCTCGCCCTCAATGCGCCCACGCCCATTTTTGGGCGTCGCGGCGCCCATACCTGCGGACACACATCGACGTGACGACGTCGGTGTGTGTCGTCCACCAAATCTCACGAGTGCCGGCGCCCACGATCCGCCGACGGCGGCCAGGCCCAGCATGGACGTCCTCCACCGACGAACGCGCCAGTCGATTCCGATCCTTCACAACCAATACTGTGGCAGGAGGGTCCGACATTACCCACGCAAACAGCGTTATCCGCTCTCACGAAGTCAACACAGCGGCGTCGAACAGGATCGTGCCGAAACCGCAATCGGCGATCGGTCATTGGCATCCGATCAGCACGCAACCACTCAATACCCCGCGGATGCAGACTCACCGTCCAACTTCACGACACCCAGCCCAACACACGTTCACTCACAAACGCGACATCCACGCACGTATACGCACAAACGTATCCGCGAACATTTCGCACCCTAAACCGCGTAGCGTCGCGCCATGAGCGATCACACGTACCGAATCATCGAGATTGTCGGCAGTTCACCCGACGGCATCGACGCGGCGATCAGCAACGGCATATCGCGGGCATCGGAAACGATGCGCGGGCTCGACTGGTTCGAGGTGCAGTCAGTCCGCGGACATATTCAGGACGGCACCGTCGGGCATTTCCAGGTAACGCTCAAAGTCGGATTCCGCCTGGAAGACGCGCGATGACGTGACACCGGAGCGGCGGCTGACGTCATCTCGAAGAGCGCGAACGGGAACTGCTCGGTGAGCTCTTCCACCGTGTAGCGGTCGAACCGGCTGGTGTCGTACCACCAGTCGAGGTGCAGCTGTCCGTCGGTGCGATAGACCCGCAGCTCCAGCGCGTATCCCAGGCCGGGCGGCGTCTCGTACATCGGGGTCGTACCGTCGGGCAGCGTGCCGATGTAGTTGAGGAAGACCTCCGACCGCAGGGAAGCGCCTTGCGGCGGCACCGCACCGAGCATGCGATGCACATTGCCCAGCATTTCGGTCGGACTCGCTTGCTCTGCGGTCGCGCAGGTCAGCGGAATGGCGTGCAGAAGCCAACGGACCTCACCGGTGACGTCGACCGCGACGACGCCATCACCGATGGTTCGCGCGATCGTCCGCCCGAGCGCGGCAAGCAGTATCTCGTCGGCCGCCAGACCGAGCCATTCCGTTGCTCCGTCAAGCTCGGCGGTGATCTCGTCGGAGGCGGGGGTGGACAGTTTGTCGAGGACCGGTGAGGTGTCCTCGGCAATGTCATGGTCGACGACCCGCAACGTAGGCATCGCCAGGTCGTCGGCCAGAAACATCAAGCCGTTGGTCTGATCAGCTAAGTAGGGAGCAACCATGCAGCTAACCGTACACCTCCTTCCCAAAAATGGGAGACCACTCCCAAAACTGTGACGCCCGTGTCAATTATGGCTACTTCATCCGATGTGCGATGGTTACCGCCCAAAGCCGGGAGGAGAGGGTTTATTGTATTTGGATGCCACGCACCGATGAGAACGGCAGACAGCTCAAGGCGCTGCTCGACTACCTCCTCGACGGGGAAAACGACGCCAAGGACATCTACGATGCGCTTGGCATCTCGAGCAGTACCTATTACCGGCGAATAAAAGAGGACGACTATCCCAACGCCGAGGAGCTGCGGCGAGTGGCCGATAGGTTCGCGCTCAGCTATCCCGACCTGCAAATTCAGTTCGGATTGATGAGTCGCGAAGAGGTGTGGAGCTACATCGAATCGGCACCCTTCACGATGACGGCAGTAAAGGAAGCCGTGCAGACGAAGCAGTCGACCCGGCCGCCGAAGCTGTCGGAGATGAAGCCGCGAGCGGACGCTCCTCCTCTTTAGGCACGGCAAGCCGTACAATTTGCTGAAACGTTCGGCTCGAAGGCGACTCACATGGCTCTGGCAACACTCATAGCGATCACCCTCGGGTGTATCGCGTGGAGTCTGTGGATCCGGCGCGTCACATGGTCGTGCAGGTGGGAGGTCGCCGCCACCCTCAACATCGCGCTGCAGGGTCTGGCCGTGGTGCTGATGTCCCCGCTTGCCTCGGAAACGCTGGGCCAGTGGCTTCACGCCCTGACCGGCATGTGGAACCTAGAGGACTACATCGGACACGACGCCTACATCGTCGCGGCGTCCGCGGTCGTCTACAACGCGCTCGGACGGCTGCAAGACGACCACTCCATGCAGACGACTTTCAAGCAGTACGTGGAGCGTCCGGCCACGCTGTGCATCCCCCTGCTGCTGGTGACGTTCTCACTCGGCGATGGCGCGAAGATCTACAGACCCGATTTCTTCCAGGTGCCCACCGACTTCTGGTTGAACATCTATTGGCTGCTGCTGTGCGGCATGCTGATCTACCTGCTGAGCTACGGGGCGCGAGCGCTACTCGTGTTGCGACAGGATCCGCGCTCCCGCCGCGTCGCCAATATCTATCTCGTCGCCTCGGCCGCCGGCGTCGCCGCCTGCCTCGTCCGGCTTATCACCGCCTACGTCCCGCCGCTGCAGACGACGAACGGCGGAACCGCGCTGGTGTGGGTCTTCGCGTGCATGTGCGGCGCCGGTTTCGCGATCACATCTGCACAGTCCTGGCGCATCAAGACCAAGTGGTTCACCCGCGCCAATCACTGACGCGCAACGCCTGACTAGCCTGCAACCGGCCTCGGCACGTCGTAGGGCGCACCGAACGCCGGCACCGTCTCGTAACCCCGCTTGCGGGCCTGCGCGGCGTCGCGCCGGATCAGGGCGTGCAAGCCGGCGAATGTCACCTGGTCGAGCACCATCCGGGTCAACAGCCGGTTGTGCACGAAACCGAACGACAGACCGCTCTCGGGGTCCGCCCAGCCAACCGAGCCTGCCAGTCCCGCGTGACCGAAGCCCGGCATGACACCCGGGATCGGCACCGAGTGATAGCCGAGATGGAAACTCAACGGCACGAAGAGGTTTCGATCCGGCCAGAAGTTCGGCTTGCCGGTCAGCCCGGCCACCAGCTCCTTCGAAAGGAACTGCCGGCCGTCGATGCTGCCGCCGTTGGCGATCGCGCCGTACATCTTGGCCAGGCCACGGGCGGTGGTCACCCCGTTCGCCGCGGGAATCTCGGAGTCGAGGAACGGGATATCACCCTGCACAACGGCTTTCATCCCGGGGAAGTACATCGACCCGAAGGCGCCGGAGTATTGGAGAGCAGCGACCCGGGGTGCGACGAAGTTGAACACCGGATTGCTGAACGTGCCCTGCGGCGCCAGGATCTGCGCGGCACGCGTCGGCGAATCGGCCCGCGGACGACCCAGGTGCAAGCCGTCGGTGTTCAGTGGTTCGGCCAGCTCTTCACGGATCAGATCCCGCATCCCCTTGCCGGTGACGGCGCGGCCCAAGCCCGACATCAGCCAACCGCACGTCAGCGCGTGATACGCCGGCTTGCCGTACAGGATCGGATTCACCGGGGCGGCCGCCAGCCGCTCCTCCATCGCCACGTGGTCCAGCAAGTCGGCCTTGCTGACCCCGTTCAGCTGGGACAGCCCTGCGCGGTGCCGCAGGGCATCGCGGACGGCGATGTCGGCCTTGCCGTTGGCACCGAACTCCGGCCAGTACTCGGCCACCGGCGTGTCGTAGTCGATCAGGCCGCGGTCGACGAGCCGGTGGATGACCGTCGAGGCCAACCCCTTGGTCGCAGACCACACCATCGCGCCGGTGTCGGCGGTCCAGTACTCGGTGCCGCGGCGGTCCGCGTATCCGGTCCAGACATCGACGACCGGTTCGCCGTGCAAGTAGATGGCAAGGGCGCCGCCACCGAACCGCCGGCCCGGGAATAACTGGGAGAAGGCGCGCACCGTGCAGCCGAAGCTGGGGTCTGCCGCGCCCTGTATGCCGTGCGGGAGCGCTGCGCTGCGCTCCCGGTTATTGACACCCGTCACAATGTATTGAATTTACCTGCAACCCCGGCAAATAAACCGGCGTTTACCGAATTGTTAGATCACTGTATGTCAGCGGCGTCGAGGAGCTGCTGCGCAGCAAGCGCGGGGGTGAGCTCACCGTCGCGCACCTGGCGTTCGACCTCGGCCCGGATCTTGCGCACGGCGGGGTGCGAGAGCACCCGGTCCAGCACGGTGTCGCGGACCATCGACCACGTCCAGTCCACCTGCTGCGCGCGTCTGCGGGCCTCGAACTCCCCCGCGTCGGTGAGCACTTGGCGGTGTTTGAGCACCGTGTCCCACAGCTCGGACAGGCCGGTGCCTTGTAGCGCGCTCATCGTGAGAACCGGTGGGCGCCATAGTGTTTCGCGTGGGTAGATGAGCCGGATCGCACCGGTGAGCTCGCGGGCCGCGGCCTTGGCCTCAGTCGCGTGCTCGCCGTCGGCCTTGTTCACCACGACGATGTCGGCCAGCTCGAGCACACCCTTCTTGATGCCCTGCAGTTGATCTCCTGTGCGCGCCAGCGTCAGGAACACGAACGTGTCGACCATGTTGGCGACGGCCACCTCGGACTGCCCGACGCCCACCGTCTCGACCAGGATCACGTCGTATCCGGCCGCCTCCAGCAACACGATGGTCTCGCGGGTGGCCTTGGCGACCCCGCCGAGGGTGCCCGAGGTCGGCGACGGGCGGATATACGCGTCGGGGTGCACCGCGAGGCGCGCCATCCGCGTCTTGTCGCCCAGAATCGACCCGCCGGTGCGGGTGGACGACGGGTCGACGGCCAGCACGGCGACCCGGTGCCCCTGTTCGATCAGGTTCATGCCCAGCGCCTCGATTGCGGTCGACTTGCCGACGCCGGGCACTCCGGTGATGCCGACGTGCATGGCGTTGCCTGCTTCTGGCGTCAGCTCCAGCAGCAGCCGCTGGGCCTCCTCGCGGTGATCGGGGCGGGTCGACTCGACCAGTGTGATGGCCCTCGGCAGCGCCGCGCGGTCGCCGCTGCGGACCGCCGTCGCAAGTTCTGAGTCTGGCTGGTTCATCTAGCCGAGGTTGTAGCCCAGCC
>JAVRPG010000864.1:0-2813 GCA_032162325.1 Mycobacterium sp.
GTTGACCAGTGTCGACTTGCCGGAACCGGAGACACCGGTCACCGAGGTCAGCAGGCCAAGCGGAAACGACACGTCGATTCCGCGCAGGTTGTGTTCGTGTGCGCCAACGACGGTGAGTCGACGCCGCTTGTCGACCGGACAGGTAGGCGCCGGTCACGGATCGCTCCGAGGTGAGCAGGTCCTCGAGGCTCCCGGAGACGACCACTTCGCCACCGTGCTCCCCCGCGCCGGGTCCGATGTCGACGATCCAGTCGGCGTGCGCGATGGTGTCCTGATCGTGCTCGACGACGATCAGCGTATTGCCTAAATCCCTTAAGCGGGTCAGGGTTTCGATGAGCCGACGGTTGTCGCGCTGATGCAGCCCGATCGACGGCTCGTCAAGTACGTAGAGCACTCCGACCAGGCCCGATCCGATCTGGGTGGCCAGCCGGATTCGCTGCGCCTCACCACCGGACAGCGTCGCCGCGGCGCGCGACAGCGACAAGTACTCCAGCCCGACGTCGAGCAGAAAGCCCAGCCGTGACTGGATTTCCTTGAGCACCTGCCCCGCAATTGCGTGTTCGCGTGCGCCCAGGGTGAGCGCGTTGAGGAATTCCGCGCAGTCCGAGATGGACAGCTCGCAAACCTCGGCGATGGACTTCGCGCCACGCTCACCCGCGGCCAGGGTGACGGCCAGGATTTCCGGCTTGAGGCGCGTGCCGTCGCACACCGGGCACGGCACGTCACGCATGAAGCCCTCGTAACGCTCCTTCATCAGCTCCGATTCAGTCTGGTCCAGCTTGCGCTCCAGGAACGCCAGCACGCCTTCGAAGTCGGCGTAGTAGGACCGGGTGCGGCCGTAGCGGTTGCGGTAGCGGACGTGGACCTGCTCGTCGCAGCCCTCGAGAATCGCTTTGCGTGCCTTGGCCGGTAGCTTGCGCCACGGCGTGTCGACGTCGAAGCCCATCGCATCGCCGAGGCTGGCCAGCATCCGGGTGAAGTACTCCGCGGTGTGGCCCATCGACCACGGCGCCACCGCGCCCTCGGCCAAGGTGAGCTCGGCGTCGGGCACCACCAGCTCGGGATCGACCTCTTTGCGGATCCCCAGCCCGCTGCACTCCGGGCAGGCGCCGTACGGCGAGTTGAACGAGAACGACCGCGGCTCCAGGTCGTCGACGGCCAGGGCGTGCCCGTTGGGACAGGCCAGTTTCTCGGAGAACCGCTGCTCGCGGTTGTGGGCGTCGTGGTCGTGATCGACAAACTCCAGCACCACGATGCCGTCGGCCAGGTTCAGCGCGGTCTCCACCGAATCGGTGAGGCGCTGCTTGGCGCTGGCCTTGACGGTCAGGCGGTCCACCACCACCTCGATGTCGTGCTTCTCTTGTTTCTTCAGCTTGGGTGGATCGGTCAGCGGATGCACCACGCCGTCGACGCGGACGCGGCTGTAGCCCTGAGCGTTGAGCTTTTCGAACAGGTCGGCAAATTCGCCCTTGCGGGTGCGCACCACGGGGGCGAGCACCTGAAACCGCGTGCCTTCGGGCATCACCAGCACCTGATCGACAATCTGCTGCGGAGTCTGGCGGGCAATCCGCGAACCGCAGACCGGGCAGTGCGGCGTGCCTGCACGCGCATAGAGCAGCCGCAGATAGTCGTACACCTCGGTGATGGTTCCGACCGTCGATCGCGGGTTGCGGTTGGTCGACTTCTGGTCGATTGACACCGCGGGCGACAGTCCCTCGATGAAGTCGACGTCGGGCTTGTCCATCTGCCCCAGGAACTGGCGGGCGTAGGCCGACAGCGATTCCACGTAACGGCGCTGACCCTCGGCGAAGATGGTGTCGAACGCCAGCGAAGACTTTCCCGAGCCAGACAGCCCGGTGAAGACGATCAACGCGTCGCGCGGCAAATCAACATCGACGCTGCGCAGGTTGTGCTCACGCGCACCCTTGACGATCAGGCGGTCAGCCACTCAGCCCCTTCCATCGGGCCACTTCCAGCGCCGCAATCCGGCCGGACACACTACGATCTCCATGCTAGGTGTCCCCTCCGACAGACAAGTCACCGCGTTTTCAAAGCGCTTACGTGGCCCGGCTGGAGCATCTCGCCCGATAGTTTGGGCGCGGTTCCTGCCCCACAGAAGACTCGATACGAACGGAATTGATCGTCAAACGGTCATGATGTCACCCTGGCACCGATCTACGACGTCGCGCCGGGCTAGTAGCGGCGCCTCTATTGTTGATCGATCGAGTTCGCCGGACGAAGGAGCCGCCGACGGTCAACACAGGAAAGACCCCGCCGACCAACCCGCTGACGCCGGGCGAACGCCGTGCCATGTTTGTAGCGGCCGTCGTTCTCGTTGCTTTGATCGCAGTGGGGGTAGCCGCGTGGGCGATGACGGGCCACTCGTCGGGCTATGGCCGATCGGGCGACAGCTGCGTAAATGTCACGATCGCGAGTTCGATGGGCGGCGCAGTCGAGCACGCATGTGGTGCAGAAGCACGCGACTGGTGTCGCGCTGTCTCCACCCAGCACGACGCCCACTCGGAAGCAGTTCAGGCTCAGTGTCGAATCGCGGGGATTCTGCCGTAGCGGGCACGCGGGCGTTTCGCGCGACCGGTTGCTCCGCAGAAATCTGGAATTAACACTCAATCATCTGACCGAAACCCAACGGCGCGACAATCTGCCCACTCTCGTGTGGCACCGCGACAGCGACCGAAGGGTGGACCGGCATGAACCCTTATCCCGATTGGCTCAGCCCCGGAGACAATGCGTGGCAGTTGGTGGCGGCGACTCTGGTCGGCCTAATGAGCATTCCGGGTATTGCGGTGCTGTAT
>JAVRPG010000865.1:0-2941 GCA_032162325.1 Mycobacterium sp.
CGCCGCCACCACAGGGCGCATATCCGGGGTACTACGGCTATCCGCAGCCGCAGCCGACCAATGCGCTGGCCATCGTGTCGTTGGTGTGCGCGTTCCTCTTCGCACCGCTGGGCATCATCTTCGGCCACATCTCGCTGTCGCAGATCAAGAAGACCGGCGAGGAGGGCCGCGGGCTGGCCATCGCGGGGCTGGTCATCAGCTACATGATCACGGTCCTGACCATCGTGGTGGTGACACTGAGCGTGCTGTTCTTCGTCCAGGTCGCGCGTGACCTGGAGCGCCTGGACGGCCTGACCCCGGCGTACCCGGACTTCACCGCGACCCCGTCACCGCCTGTCGACAACACGCTGCCGCCGTTCGACCCGCCGAAGACGTTGGGTTCCAACTGCCAATATCCGGCGACGACCGAACCGGCGAGCAAGCCCGTCAAGCCGCCGCAGAACGGCAGGATCGCGACCGATCCGGCCCTCATCCGCGCAACCGTCACCACCAGCGAGGGCAGCGTCGGGCTGGAGTTGGACAACGGCAAGACACCTTGCACCGTCGATAACTTCACGAGCCTGGCCAAGCAGGGGTTCTTCGACAACACCAAGTGCCACCGGCTTACCATCTCGACCGAACTTGGCGTGCTGCAGTGTGGCGATCCGACCGGCAGCGGCACGGGTGGGCCGGGCTACCGTTTCCCGAACGAATACCCCACCAACCAGTACCGAATGACCGATCCCGCGTTGAAGATCCCAGTGCTCTACCCGCGAGGCACACTGGCCATGGCCAACACCGGGCCCGGCACCAACGGCAGCCAGTTCTTCCTGGTGTACAAGGATTCGACGCTGCCGCCGACCTACACGGTGTTCGGCACCATCGACAGCGCCGGGCTCGCGACGTTGGACAAGGTCGCCGCGGCGGGCGTGGCCGGCGGGAGCGACGACGGCAAGCCGGTGCTCGACGTGACGATCAAGTCAGTGCAGGTCGGGTGACTCTCGCGGGCTGGGCCACGCGTCAGCTGGGGAGTGCAAACTCGCACGAAAAACGCTGCGAGAGTGCGACTTCTGTTGCCCGGCTAAGCGCTCGGTCGATGCATGCCTTCTGAGGGCGTCATCAAATGTTGACGCTCGCTGAAAGAGAATCGGCATCGCCGCAGTATTCCAGACAACGCAAACCACCAGGCAAATTTTGCGCAGACACTAGGCCGCGGAGGTCACGCGGTAGACGTCGTAGACGCCCTCCACGTTGCGCACCACGTTCAGCACGTGTCCCAGATGCTTCGGGTCGCCCATCTCGAACGTGAACCGGCTGATGGCCACCCGATCGTTGGACGTCGTCACCGATGCGGACAGGATGTTGACCTTCTCGTCGGCCAGCACGCGGGTCACGTCGGAGAGCAGCCGGTGCCGGTCCAGCGCCTCGACCTGGATGGCGACAAGGAACACCGACGACGGCGACGGCGCCCATTGCACGTCGATGATCCGCTCCGACTGTTGTTGCAGCGACGCGGCATTCGTGCAGTCGGTGCGGTGCACGCTCACCCCGCCGCCGCGGGTGACGAAGCCCATGATGTTGTCGCCGGGTACCGGCGTGCAGCACTTGGCCAGCTTCGTAAGCACCCCGGGTGCGCCGGGCACCGCCACGCCGACGTCGTCATTGGTGCGCTGACGCACCGGCATGGTCGCGGGCGTCGAGCGTTCGGCGAGCTCGTCGGCGGCCTCCTCGTCGCCGCCGAGCTGGGCCACCAGCCGCTGCACCACGTGCCGCGCCGAGACGTGACCCTCCCCCACCGCGGTGTACAACGCCGACACATCGGTGTAGCGCAATTCGCGGGCCAACGCCGCCATCGACTCGCCATTCATCAAGCGCTGCAAGGGAAGTCCACTTCGGCGTACCTCACGCCCGATCGCGTCCTTACCTGCCTCGAGCGCCTCCTCGCGGCGCTCCTTGGCGAACCATTGGCGGATCTTCGCCTTCGCCCGAGGCGACACCACAAAGGTCTGCCAGTCCCGCGACGGGCCGGCGTTCGGCGCCTTCGACGTGAAAACCTCGACCACTTCGCCGTTTTCGAGCTTGCGTTCCAGCGCGACCAGCCTGCCGTTGACCCTGGCGCCGATGCACCGGTGGCCGACCTCGGTGTGCACCGCGTAGGCAAAGTCGACCGGGGTCGAGCCCGTCGGGAGCGTGATCAGATCGCCCTTCGGCGTGAACACGAAGATCTCTTGCACCGCAAGGTCGTACCGCAAGGCCTCCAGGAACTCGCCGGGGTCGGCGGCCTCCCGCTGCCAGTCCAGCAGCTGACGCATCCAGGCCATGTCGTCGATTTCGGCGGCGGCATGCGGATGCGGAACGTTGCGTCCCTTGGATTCCTTGTACCGCCAGTGCGCGGCGATGCCGTACTCCGCGGTTTTGTGCATTTCCTCAGTGCGGATCTGCACTTCCAGCGGCTTGCCCTCGGGACCGACAACAGTGGTGTGCAGCGACTGGTACACGCCGTACCGCGGCTGCGCGATGTAATCCTTGAACCGGCCCGCAATCGGCTGCCACAGCGAATGCACCACGCCCACAGCGGCATAACAGTCGCGGATCTCGTCGCAGAGAATGCGCACCCCCACCAGGTCGTGAATGTCGTCGAAGTCGCGACCCTTGACGATCATCTTCTGATAGATCGACCAATAGTGCTTGGGCCTGCCCTCCACGAACGCGTTGATCTTCATCGCGTTCAGCGCGGAGTTGATCTCGTCGCGCACCATGGCCAGATAGATGTCGCGCGACGGCGCCCGGTCGGCGACCAACCGGACGATCTCCTCGTACTTCTTCGGGTGCAGGATCGCGAACGACAGGTCCTCGAGCTCCCACTTCACCGTGGCCATACCCAGCCGATGTGCCAGCGGCGCAATGACTTCCAGCGTCTCGTGAGCCTTGCGGGCCTGCTTCTCCGGGGGCAGGAAGCGCA
>JAVRPG010000866.1:0-8529 GCA_032162325.1 Mycobacterium sp.
GATCGGTATCTGACTCGGTATGAACCAACCCATCAACCACGCCGGCGATCTGGCCGGCTCCACAGCGATCGTCACCGGCGCAGGCCGCGGATTCGGCCGCGGCATCGCCATGAACCTTGCGGCGGCCGGTGCGCGCGTCGTCGGTGTCGCCCGCAGCGGTGCCCAGCTCGACACGCTGCGCGGTGAAATCGCAGGCTTCACCGCCGTAACCGCGGACGCCGCCGACCCGGCAACCGCCGGCCGCCTCATCGACGAGTACCAGCCGCGCACGGTGGTGCTGTGCGCGGGGGCGGCACCTCAGATGAGCCCGCTGCAGGAGCAGACGTGGGAATCCTTCAGCGAGAACTGGAACGTCGACGTCGCCCAGGCGTTCCACTGGATCCGCCATGCGCTGCGGCGCCCGTTGGCTCCCGGCAGCACCGTGATCGTGGTCTCCAGCGGTGCGGCGATCAACGGCTCGCCGCTCAGTGGCGGCTACGCGGGCGCCAAGGCCACCGTCAGATTCATCACCGGCTACGCCGCCATCGAGTCGGAACGGGCCGGGCTGGGAATCGATTTCGTCTCGGTGCTGCCCATGTTGACGCCGGCGACCGAGCTCGGCGCGAAGGCGGTGGCGGCCTACTCCGAGCGGCAAGGGCTCGACGTCGACACGTTCGTCCAGTCCCTTCGGCCGGCGCTCACCCCCGAGCAGGTCGGAAAGTCGGTGTTGGACATCGCCATCGGCGAGCGGCGCGACCACCGCGCGTACACCCTCAACGCGGCGGGCCTGTCGCCGCTGGAGTGAGCAGGAGCAAATGTGGGTATGCAGAGGACATCGACTCAAGACCGCCGTGGGCGGTTGCGTGAATCGGAGACCTCATCATGGCGTTCAAACTCACATACACCGATGGACAAGAATCCGACTACGACGACGCCACCAAATGGAAAGTCGAGGACGGAGTGCTCAAACTGGGGCGCGAGGACGGGGAATGGACGGTGTTCGTCTCCCCGGGGCACTGGGCCACGATCGAGTTGGTGAAGGGGAAAGAAGAGGACCGAGACGACGCCCGGGATGAAGCCAAAGACAAGGATGCCGACCGAGACGGCAAGGACGAGAAAGTCGACGACAAAGAGGACAAGGACGCCGACTGACGCCTCAGACCTCGATGCGTGAACCGATGATTAATGTCCGGTCCAGCGGCAGGCTGAAATACTTGGCGGCGTCGGCGGTGATGTAGGACGTCGCGATGAACAACCGCTTGCGCCATGGTGCCATCGTCGGTTCCGTGCCGGCGGTCAGCTCCAGTTCTGACAGGAAGTAGGAAGGCGTGTCGACGTCGATGTGGCCTTCGGTATGCGCGGGGTCGAGCAGGCGCAGCGCGGCAGGAATGTCCGGCCTTTCCATGTACCCGTAGCACGCGCTGACGTGGATGATGCCGTCCCTCTTGTAGCCGAGCTCGTCAATCGTTATCCGCTCGTCGTCGGAAAGGCGGGGCACCGGCACGGTGTCGATCGACATGACGATCACATGTCGATGTAGCACACGGTTGTGCTCGACGTTGGCCCGCATCGCCAGGGGCGCCGTCTCTTTGCCGCGGTTGAGGAACACCGCCGTGCCCGACGTTCGCACCAGCGGCGGCTTGCAGTCCCGAAGGCCGTCGACGAACTCGCGCAGCGGACCTTCCGCCTTCTCTCTTGCGCGCGTGACGATTTCGCGCCCCTTCTCCCAGGTCGTCATCACCGTGAATGCGACGACGCCGATGAGCAGTGGCAGCCAGGCACCGTGCACGAGCTTGGTCATATTCGCCGCGAGGAACATCAGATCCACCAGGAGGAGCAGGCCGCCTCCGGTCAAGACGACCCACAGTGGCCATTTCCACCGGGTGCGGGCGTAGTAGAAGAAAAGCGTGGTGGTGATCGTGATCGTTCCCGTCACCGCCATGCCGAACGCGTACGCCAGCGCGGCGGAGCTGCGGAACGCGAAGACGAGGATCAGCACCGCCACCATCAGCAGCCCGTTGATCCACGGGACGTAGATCTGGCCGATCGTCGACGCCGAGGTGTGTGCGATCCGCAGCCGCGGCAGGTAGCCGAGCTGAGCCGCCTGTGACGCCACCGAGAATGCCCCTGTGATGACGGCCTGCGACGCGATGACGGTGGCGGCCGTGGCCAGCAGCACCATCGGAATCCGCGCCCACTCCGGGGTGAGCAAGAAGAACGGTGCGCTCACCGTGGTCTCGTCGGCAAGCACCAACGCACCCTGGCCGAAGTAGCTCAGCGTGCAGGCGGGCAGCACGAGCCCGAGCCAGCCGTACGTGATGGGCCGCCGGCCGAAGTGGCCCATGTCGGCATATAGCGCCTCGGCACCGGTGACGGACAGCACGATCGCCGCGAGGGCGAAGAACGCAATGTGAAAGTGCCCCAACAAGAATGTCAGCGCGTAGGTCGGGGACAGCGCCTTCAAGATCTCGGGATTGCCGACGATCCCGTACACCCCGCACGCGCCGATGGCCACGAACCAGACGATCATCACCGGCCCGAAGAACCGGCCGACGGCCGCGGTGCCGTGCCGCTGGACGGAGAACAACGCCACGATGATCACCGCGGTGATCGGCACAATGAAGCCTTCGAAGTCGGGTGCGATGACCTTGAGGCCCTCGACGGCCGACAGCACGGAGATCGCCGGCGTGATCATGCTGTCGCCGAAGAACAGCGCGGCACCGAACAGGCCCAGGCCGGCCAGGAACATCGCAGTGCGGCGGCCGCGAGTGCCGGTCCATCGCCGCAGCAGCGTGATCAGCGCCATGATCCCGCCTTCGCCGTTGTTGTCGGCGCGCATCACCAGCATGACGTAGGTCACGGTGACGATGATCATCACGGACCAGAAGATCGTCGAGACGACGCCGTACACGTTGTCCGCGGAGATCGGAACGGGATGCGGGTCGCCGGGATTGAAGACCGTCTGGATCGTGTAGATCGGGCTGGTACCGATGTCACCGAAGACCACGCCCAGCGCGCCGATCACGATCCCCACACGCAGCTGACCCTCCACGGTTCACATCGTTGCCGAGTGCACGCTTGTTCGCCTGTTATCTCGGCGTTTGCGTCCAACAAGCGTGCACTCGCGGGCAAAGATAAGTCAGTGCCTGTTGTCCGCCGACCGCCATCTGTGGGACGTGACCCAGGATCAGATCGGATGCGCGCTCGGCTGGGTCGTCGGCAATGCGCCGAGATACGGGGGCGATCCGAGCCGGCTGTCGTTGTCCGGCGCCTCGGCAGGCGGAAACCTCGCCATCAACACCGCCTACCTGTCGGCCGCCGGCCGCTTGCGTTCGTCATGCGGCGGAACCATGCCGAATGTCGGTGCGGTGTCGGCGATGTATCCCGTCGTGGATCCGGCCGGTTTCTACGCGAACCGTGATCCCGCGTTGGGCGGCACGTCACGCGGCGTGGTCGGCGCGTACACCGGCGGGTCTCCGCAGGAGTTTCCGGACCGCTATGCCCGCATCTCGTCCGACACCCACATCACCGCCGGGGCGCCGCCTACGCTGATCGTCGTCGGCGAGGCGGACCATCTGGTGCCGGTCGACGGCACCTACCGCTTCGCCGAACGGGCCAGGGCGGCCGGAGGGACGTAGAGCTCGTCGCGGTTCCGCACGCCGACCACGTTTCGACGGGCGGCAGAATCGGCCAGCAGGCCTATCGGCAGCTGACGGCCCGTTGGCTTCGCGATCACGGCCAGGCGCCGTGATCGGTAGCGGATCATGGCAGCCATGGCCGACGAACTCGACGAGCTGTACGAGGTCAAGCCTGAGGAGTTCACAGCCCTGCGCACCAAGCTCGCCGCAGCGGCCAAACAGCGCGGTGACGTGGACACGGCCAAACAGATCTCTGCCGCGCGCAAACCCACGACGGCCGCATGGGTCGCGAACCGGCTCGCGCTTCGGGACCAGAACACCAGGACGCGCCTCGCCGGGCTAGGTGAGCGGCTGAAAGACGCCCACGCCGCGATGGACGGCGAGGCCATCCGGGCATTGTCCGCCGAGCAGCGCCGACTGGTCGACGACGTGGCCCGCGCCGCATTCGAAGAAGCCGAACTGGCCGACCCGACCGCAGCGCTGCGCGACGACGTCACGGCGACCTTGCAGGCCGCGATCGCCGACCCGGACGTCGCGTCGCGCCTCGGCCGGTTGACCAAGGCCGAGCGATGGTCCGGCTTCGGCGAGTTCGGCGACACGGCAATGGTTTTCACCGCAACCCGAAAAACATCCAGCCGCAAGGAGCCCGTAGAGCAGCCGCAGCGCGATGACAAGCGCGATGACAAGCGCGAGAAGGCGCGGGCGGCGCTGGCCGCAGCCGAGCGCGCCAAGGCCGAGGCCGACGCGGCGCTGACCGAACTGCAGTCCGATCTCGCCACCGCCCGGATGCGTCGTGACGACGCACGCAGAAGACTGCAGGACGCCGAAGGCGCGTTGACCGCAGCCGAAGACGCCTATGACAAGGGCAAGCAGGCCAGCCGCGACGCGGCGGCGGTGGTGAAGGAAGCCAAGGCGGCGCTTAAGTGACTGCGCGGCAGCTGATTTCCATGCTGTCACCGCCCTCGCGGACCGGGAAGTTCACGCTCACATAGCCATTGCCCGGATCGTGCACGTGATCCAGGTACGGCCTGGTGTCGTCCATCGACGTGTTGTCCGCGATGATCAGCGCGCCCGCCGACAGCCGGGGTTCGAGCAGCTTGGTCACCGGGAGATACAGCTCCTTCCAGCCGTCGAGCAGCACGAACTCGACCGGGCCGTCGACGTCTGCCAGCGTGGTCAGCGCATCCCCTTCCAGCACGGTGATGAGATCGTCGAGCCCCGTCTCAGCGAACGTCTTCTTCGCCGCGGCCACCTTCGCCGAGCTGAGCTCGGTGGTGACGATCCGCCCGCCGCCGTTGTCCCGCACCGCCGATGCGAGATGGATCGCCGAGATCCCCAAGGACATGCCGAACTCGACGATCGTGCTGGGCCGCGTCGCCCGCACCAGCGCGTACAGCAGCCGGCCGGCGTCGGGGGTCACTGGCAGGTAGAAGTCGCTGAGCGCGTCGGCGCGCTCCTGGGCGCTTGCGTTGGCGACGCGCTCGAACACATCGCGGTTCTCGCGGAGCCGTGCGAATTGGTCGGTGGATTCGGTGTACATCCGGTCAAGGGCGGACGCGACTCTGGCGTCCTGAAGTGTGGTGGTCACTGGGTCAAAGATACCCTTCGGGATCGATATATCGCGATGCAACGGTGGCGGACGAACGGTATCGGCGCAGGACGCCACCGGATTCGCGTCGCGAGGATCCGCGCACATGCCAGGATGGAACTAAGCCCACCGCTACGGCGGTGGGGGTTACCAGCCGATTGGTGTGCCGATGGCGGGTATCGACAGGTCGACAGCGCGCGCGATCGCGGTGCTGGCGCTGTTGTTCGTCGCCGCGTGGGCACTGCGCGGCTACCTTCCCGGCATTGAACCCGTAGCCGATCGAGAGCGGCCACCCAGCAGCCCCGCGGCGCTGGTCGTCGACGTCGCGCTGCTCGCCGGTTCGGTGGCGATCATCGGCATCGCGATCATCTCGCGGTTGCGCAATCGTCAGGCGCGGCGCCCAGCGGCGGGGCAGTTGCCGGCGAGCCCCGGCACCATGGGCCGCCCGACGTGGCGCTTCTCACTGATCGCACTCGGTCTGATCATCGGGTGGGTGCTGCTGGTGCTGGTGTTGACGCGGATGGGCATGCACGGCCCCGGCGATCAGCCACCGTCGGGTTTTCCGACCGTGCCGGACCCGGGCAGCGCGCCGACCCCCACCAATCCGGTGCCGCGGCAACCGGATTCGCCGGACGAGCCGGGTACCAACATCGTCACCTACCTCGTCCCGCCGATGTTGATCCTGATGGCGTTGATCGTCGTCGGCACGGCCATCGTCTCGCGCCGGCAGCGGCGCGCCTCGACATCGTGGGCTGTCGCCGGCGACGACCCCGAAGCACCCGCTCAGCCAGGGGCGGCCGAATCACTAGCACGGGCAGCCGAAGTCGGCTTGGCGGAAATCGGTGACCTGAGCCGCGAACCGCGCGAGGCGATCATCGCGTGTTACGCCGCGATGGAGCGCGAACTGACGCATGTGCCCGGCGCTGTTCCGCAGGACTGTGACACCCCGTCAGAAGTGTTGGCCCGCGCCGTCGACCACCATGCGTTGCGCGCCGACAGCGCGGCACAGCTCGTGGAGCTGTTCGAGGAGGCACGCTTCAGCCCTCACGTGATGAACGAGGGCCATCGCGATGTCGCCGTCGACGCGCTGCGGCTGGTGCTCGCAGATTTGCGGAGCATGGCATGAAAAAGCTTGTGGCTGCGGGTCTTTTCGTCGTTGCGCTTGTCGAACTGGTGGCGTTGGCGGTGCTCGACCGGGAGCTCGTGCTGGCGGTCGTTGGCGTCATGGCCGCCCTGGTGTTGTTGACGTTGCGGTTCTATCTGGTGCGCGAGCCCGGGTACGATTCCGGCGACGCGCCCGCCAACGACCCTGCGGAGTCGTTGCGCCGCTGGCTGTCTCGGACGGAGACGTTGATCAGCCGGTCGGAGTCGACGCGAAGGGACTGGGACCGGCACCTGCGTCCGATGCTGGCCCGGCAGTTCGAGATGGCCACCGGACAACGGCAGGCCAAGGATCGTGTGGCGTTTCACGCCACCGGCAGCATGCTTTTCGGTGCGGAACTGTGGGCGTGGGTGGATCCGCAGAACGTATCAAGGACCGGCGGTGGCGAACCGGGCCCGGGCCGGGAGGCCCTCGACGAAATTCTGCGACGGTTGGAGCAGGTATGACAGCGAATATGGGACTGCCTGCAGCGACGACGACGGCGCACTGTGAGGCGGTGCTCGACGAGATAGGGCGTGTGGTGGTCGGCAAGCGCGCAGCGCTGACGCTGATTCTCACCACCGTCCTGGCGGGCGGCCACGTGCTGATCGAGGATCTGCCGGGCCTGGGCAAGACGTTGATCGCCCGGTCCTTCGCGGCGGCGCTGGGCCTGGACTTCACGCGGGTGCAATTCACCCCGGACCTGCTGCCCGCCGATCTGCTCGGCTCGACGGTCTACGACATGCAGTCGGGCCGCTTCGAGTTCCGCCGTGGGCCGATCTTCACCAACCTGCTTCTGGCCGACGAGATCAACCGGACGCCTCCCAAGACCCAGGCGGCACTGCTGGAGGCGATGGCCGAGGACCAAGTGAGCATCGACGGCATCACCCACAAACTCCCGGCCCCCTTCATCGTGCTTGCCACCGACAACCCGATCGAATACGAGGGCACCTATCCGTTACCCGAGGCCCAGCTCGACCGGTTCACGATCAGACTGGAACTGCGGTATCTGTCGGAGCAGGAAGAGGAGTCGATGCTGCGACGGCGACTCGAACGGGGTTCGGCCCAGCTGACCGTAAATCAGGTCGTCGACGCGCACGACCTTCTCGCCATGCGCGAATCGGTGGAACAGGTGACCGTGCACGACGACGTGCTGCGCTACGTGGTGTCGCTGGCGACCGCGACGCGCCAACACCCGCAGGTCGCCGTCGGTGCCAGCCCCCGCGCGGAACTCGACCTGGTGCAACTTGCCCGCGCCCGGGCGCTGCTGCTGGGCAGGGACTACGTGATACCCGAGGACATCAAGTCGCTGGCCGTTCCGACCATGTCGCACCGGATCAGCCTGCGACCGGAGATGTGGGTACGCCGTGTACACGGCTCCGACGTGGTGGAGGAACTGTTGCGGCGACTGCCGGTGCCGCGGACCAAGGGCTGACGGCGTGATCGAGACCCGCAGCACCGAAGTCGAGTTGCGCTGGCGCCCATCGCCTTTGACACGCGCCATCGTCACGTGTGCCGCGGCCGCGCTCGCCGTCGCTGTGATCGGCGGCTACTGGCACCTCGTTGCGTTCTCGGCCCCACTGATCGGCGTGCTGGTGTCGATCGGGTGGCAACGCCAGGTACCGAAGGTTCACGTGCACGCCGAACCCGGCTCGCAACGGTGCTTCGAGTCCGAGGAAACCCGGCTGAGCGTGTGGGCCGTCGTCGAAACCGGTGATGCGGCTGCGGATCTCACGATCGAGACCGTCGACGGTATGCGGCTCGAAAACGTCGAGCCGGTCTCGCGCGAGCGCCAGACGGTGGCCGTCGCCGCTGACAAGTGGGGCCGGTATCCGATCGTGGCTCGCGTAAATGTCGTTTCGCGCGGCGGGCTTGTGCAGGGTATGGGCGTGGCCGACGCCGCCGACGTCTTCGTATTTCCGTTGGCGCCGCCGCAATCCACCGCGATTCCGCGCACCGAACTGCTCGACCGACTCGGTACCCACCTGACCCGGCACATCGGGCCGGGTGTCGAGTACGCCGATGTGCGCCGGTACGTGCCGGGCGACCAGTTGCGCACCGTCAACTGGCCGGTCAGCGCGCGGCGCGGCAGCCTGCACGTCACAGAGCGGCTGACCGACCGCGCCGCCGACGTGGTGGTGCTGATCGACGGGTATCCGCAGCCACCGGGCCCGGCGACCGAA
>JAVRPG010000867.1:0-3559 GCA_032162325.1 Mycobacterium sp.
GCCTGGCGAATTCGGCGGAGCCCTATGAGCAGCCAGGGCGGAGCCCTGAGTTGAGTGGAGGCGCGGGCGTTCCCGATCTGCCACAGCTCGACGCGTCGGACCTGACGATGGCGATTGTGGCCAGCACCTGGCATCCAAAGATCTGCGATGCGCTGCTTGACGGCGCACGCAAGGTCGCCGCGGACGCCGGTATCGACAACCCGACCGTCGTTCGCGTGCTGGGTGCGATCGAAATCCCGGTCGTGGCACAGGCCCTGGCCGCCAACCACGACGCCGTGGTGGCGTTGGGCGTGGTCATCCGCGGCGAGACACCGCATTTCGACTACGTGTGTGACGCGGTGACCCAGGGACTGACGCGGGTGTCGCTGGACGCGTCGACTCCGGTGGCCAACGGCGTGCTCACCACGAACAACGAGCAACAGGCGCTGGATCGGGCAGGGCTGCCGGACTCGGCCGAAGACAAGGGCGCGCAGGCCGCCGCCGCGGCGCTGTCGACCGCGCTGACACTGCGCGATTTGAGGTCATGAGCGACTGGGACATCGAGATACGGCCCTATCTGACACCGTATTTCGCCTATGCCGCGGCTGCGTTGATCCTGGCGGCCCATGTCGCTGTCGGCGTGCTGCTCAAGATTTCGTCGACGGGGGTGATCTTCCAAACCGCCGACCAGGTGGCGATCGCCCTGCTGGGCGCCGTCATCGCCGGCGCAGTGCTGCTGTTCGCTCGACCGCGGCTGCGGATCGGCCCGGCCGGGGTTGCGGTGCGAAACTTGTTCGGTTACAAGCTGATCCCCTGGTCGGACGTTGTAGGGGTGTCATTCCCGCGCGGAGCCCGCTGGGCCAGGGTGGACCTGCCCGACGACGAGTACATCCCGGTGATGGCTATCCAGGCCGTCGACAAGGAGCGCGCGGTCGACGCGATGGACCGCGTGCGCGGGCTGCTGGCCCGCTACCGGCCCGACATCAACCAACACTGAGCGACATCGTGACTTCATTTTGAGGGCCACGTGTTTCGGCCGATGTAACTGTGAATCCCAGGCTTTCGTACACACCGCGCGCCACGGCGTTGTCGGCGGCCACCCGCAGGGTGACGGTGCGCGCCCGGCGATCGCGGGCCCAGTCCACCGCGGCGGCGACCAGCGGTCGGGCCAGGCCGAGACCGCGGGCGGTCGGGTCGAGCCACAACGAATACAGGTAAACGGTTTCGGCGTTCTCCACCTGTGCGCCGATCAGTCCGACCGGTCGGTCGCCGATCAGTGCCGCGAACTGCGCGTGATCGCGCAGGCGGCGGCGCCACTGCGCGGCGGTGAACGCCACTTCCTGCTGGAACTGCGGGTCGTTCTCACCGAGGGAATCGGTCAACGCCCGTAACCGCACACCGGCGAACAACCGCCAGTCCGACTCGGTCAGCTGAGCGACGCGGGCCGCCACCGCCGTCACCGGGTGTCGCCCATCACCAGCCCCTCGCGGCGCGGGTCGGCGCCACCCACCCAGCCGGCGGTGTCGCGCACGATCGCCGACAGGCCGCTGGACTGGTCGGCGAGGTCGACCTGGTGCCCGAGTTTGCGCAGGCCGACCACCAGCGGATCGTGGTCGCCGTTGTCGGACGTGTCGATGGCGGGATGTTCACCGCCCACGTTCGTCTTCGGCGAATTCGCGGCGCCAAAGTCCACCGCGGAGACCGCCTGCTGCGGGTCGAGGCCCCAATCGATCATTCCCACAACGGTTTTCACGACGAACTGGATGATCACCGAGCCGCCAGGTGAGCCCGCCACCGCGTAGAGCGGTCCGCGTGCTGAGCCATTGCGGTCGAACACCAGCGTGGGGGCCATTGTGCTGCGAGGCCGCTTGCCGGGCTCGACACGGTTGGGCACGGGCGCGCCGTCCGGCCCGGCGGGCTCGGCGGAGAAATCGGTCAGCTGGTTGTTGAGGATGAACCCGTCGACCATGTGGAAGGACCCGAAGGCCGACTCCACCGTGGTGGTCAGCGACGCGGCATTGCCCTGCGCGTCGACGATGCTGATCTGGCTGGTGCCATGCTCGGGCGTCGGCGGCGCAGGTGTGGTCGGCGGGCCGAATTCGCCCGACTTCGCGGTGCCCATGGTGTGCTGCTCGGAGATCAGCGCCGCACGGCCGGCAAGGTAGTCACTGTTGAGCAATGTGTTGGGCGATCCGCCCGGCAGTGGCACGAAATCGGTGTCGGCGACGTACTTGTCGCGGTCGGCGTAGGCCAGGCGTTCGGCCTCCGAGATCAGGTGAACACCCATTACCGTGGGCTTGCCTCCGTTGAGGTCGACGTCGGTGGGTTTGTGCTCGCCCATCGGGAAATGCTCGAGCATGCCCAGCGTCGCCGCCACCGCAATGCCGCCGGACGAAGGCGGCGGCATGCCGCAGATCTCCTTGCCGCGGTAGGGAGCGCAGAGCGGTTCGCGTTTCTTGGCGGTGTAGCCGGACAGGTCTTGCAGCGTCATCAGGCTGGGGGTGCGGCCGCCGCTGGTATCGGCCGCCGAGGCGACGATGGCTTTGGCGATGTCGCCGGTGTAGAACGACTGCGGATCGGATGCGATGACGCCCAACGTTTTTGAGTAGGCGGGATTGGTCAGCCGGGTTCCGGAGGTCTTCGGGCCGGCATCGGAGTTGAGGAAGTAGGCCGAGGCGTTCTGATCGACTTTCAGCTGCGGGGCGGCGTCGGCTATCGCGGCGGCCAGCCGCGGGCTGATTTCGAAGCCGTCGTCGGCCATAGCCACGGCGGGGGTGAACAGGTCACGCCACGCGGTCTTGCCGTGCTCGGTGTGGATGTCCTGCAATAGCCGCAGGATGCCGGGCACGCCGATGGACCGGCCGGAGGCTCGGGCGTCGGGTTTGGGCTGGGTGCGGTCGGCGTCGGAGATCCAGCGCAGGTAGTTCTCGGTGGCGGCCTTCGGCGCCACCTCGCGGCCGTCGTAGGCCTGCACGGAGCCCGCGGCGGCGTCGTAGTACAGCAGGAACCCGCCGCCGCCGATGCCGGAGGACTGCGGCTCCACCAGGCCCAGCACCGCCTGCGCGGTGACGAGCGCGTCGGCGGCGGTGCCGCCTTTGCTCAGCACTTCGCATGCGGCCTGGGTGGCCAACGGGTTGGCGGTAACGACCGCGTAATGACTCGTCCGCACCGGGGTCATGTCCTTGCGGTAGCCGGTGGCGACCTCGGGGTTGGTGGCGATGTTCCGGGAGGTGGTGACCGACCCCGGAGCCGCTGCGGCGGTCGTCTTGGGCGCCGGGGTGCCGTTCGCGATGATCGAACAGGGGACCGCCACCGTGGTGGGCGGTGCGCTCTCCTCGGCAGCACAGCCGGCCAGGACCAGTACGAACCCGGCGAGCGGGGCCGCCACCTCTCTCAGCGACGGGATCCGCATCAGTTGACGGTAGTTCATCGGGACCGTCTGAGGGCGGCAGTAACCTGGAATCCGTGCCCGATCCAGCGACGTACCGGCCTGCCCCCGGGTCGATTCCCGTCGAGCCGGGCGTCTACCGGTTCCGGGATCCGCACGGCCGGGTGATCTACGTCGGTAAGGCCAAGAGCC